>MWCV01000004.1 GCA_002070215.1 Chloroflexi bacterium ADurb.Bin180
TGGAACATCCCGCCACAGTATGACCAGGATCACCTGGATGGAGTGAGGAAGGCCATCGCCTGCGCCTATCCGCTGCTCACACAGGGAGCCTCAGCGCTGGATGCGGTTCAGGCAGCGGTGGAGTGTCTGGAAGGCGACGGCACGTTTGATGCCGGATGCGGGTCTGTGCTGAATGCCGACGGAGAGGTGGAGCTGGATGCAGCCATTATGGATGGTGCGACCCTGCATTTCGGGGCTGTGGCGGCCCTAAGGAACGTTCTCCACCCCATTGGAGTAGCTCGCCTGGTGATGGAGCGCACCGAACACAACCTGCTGGTCGGAGAGGGCGCCCGCCGCTTTGCGGTAGAGCAGGGCGTGGCCCTGGCAGAGTCAGATGAGCTGATCGCATCACGCGAGCGAGAGTACTGGGAGCGGGCACGACAGGAAAAGCGCTATTCGGCGCGCGGGTCTTTTCAGCCGGACGAGGCCTCTGGTCCGGGAGAAATGTCGCCAACGGGCACGGTCGGGGCGGTGGCGATGGATGGCAACGGCAACCTGGCCGCAGCAACGTCAACGGGCGGCACGGCGATGAAACGGCCCGGGCGGGTAGGCGATACGCCAATCATCGGTGCGGGGACCTATGCTGACAACGAGTGTGGCGCCGCATCGGCGACCGGCTGGGGCGAGTACATCATGCGGGTGCTGCTGACTAGGACGGCCTGCGACCATATGCGCACGATGCCCGCGCCGCAAGCGGCCAAGGCAGCCATTGAGGTACTGCAGCAGCGGGTGGCCGGTCTAGGCGGCTTGATCCTCATCGACCGCTCGGGCCGCTACGGCTTTGCCCACAGCACAGCCAAGATGGCCTTTGCCTATGTGGACGAGACGGGTAAGGTGATGGCCGCGCTGAAGGGCGGCTCCTAGTCTGAGTCGAGCCTTGTGGCCCTGTCAGGCCGCGGTGGCTACGCGTGCTGCCGCCTCGATGGCAATGGCCGCAACCGCAGCGCCATAGTCCAGGTCGATGTTCTCCAGGGTATCGAGCCGGTCGTGATAGCCCTTGCGGTTGATGTCATAGTTTTCCATCAAAAGCACCACCGGGATGCCGCTGTCGGAGAAGATCTGACCGTCGGTGTTGAAGAGTGAGCTCAAGGGGTCCTCAGGGAGTCTGACCTCACCCTGGAGCCGGAGATGCTCGGCCACAGCGGGGATCTCCTGCTCTCCGGCGATGCGCTTGCCTCGTCCCTTGCCGCGCCGCTCAGGGCTTGAATTCCACTTCTTGGCCTCGACGTTCCAGATGAGGTTGGCGATGTGCGCCTGGTGGGCCAGCTCGAGCGACCCCCTTCCGAGGCCGGGCGAAATCTGGAAATCGTCCAGGTCGTTCTCCCGGTTGTGGCCGATCATATCCATTATGTAGGCGCCAACGACTCGCACGTGGGAGAGGTCGCGCATCTCGCCTGCTCTGGTTCGCATCTGCAGCGTCCCCTGAACCAGCGCCTGCGCCAGGTGGCGTGCGCCCATACAATCCGAAGGGAACTCTTCGCCGGTGAGATTGACCAGCCAGACGTCCCGCTCCAGCTTGCCCTCCTGAGCCATCTGCAGAAAGATGGGAGCGGCCTGAAGCAGCGTCGAGGTCGCTGAGTAGTTGTCATCGGCCCCGGCAGCAGACAGCCTGGCTCCATCGCCGCCGCGCCCTTTCTCATAGACGTCCTCCATGTAGGCCGTGTCGTAGTGGTCGGCCATAATCACTGCCTCGTGGCGGTTCTTGCCAGGGATGATGAGTACCAGGTCGCGCTCGTAGGTATGCCCCTCCTGGTTGAGCTTCCAGCCGCCGAACACCGAGAAATCAAAGTCCGTGTTCCAATGAAATGGCAGTTCTCCACACACCGCCTGTTCTTCCATTCCCGCGGCCCTGATCGTCTCGTCATAGCGGTCCAGAAGATAGTCGCCGATTCTCTCGAGGTCCCTCGTGCAATGGGGCAGGTGATTGAGGGTGGCTTTGTCCGAGATACAGTCGGCATTGTCCTTGTTGACATAGATCCCTGTCGATAGCCGTCGGATGTCTTCCCACCAGGCGATCTCAAAGTCGCGGGTTGCCGTGCGGTCGAAAGTCAGTGAGCCGGGCAGGTTTTCGGGTACCGGTGTGCCCGGCAGAGAGGTGAAGGGCTTGTCGGATGTTGATGGTTCGAGACAGGCCAGGAGAAATGAGTAGAGTTCTTTGCCTTCCGCCGGGTTCTCGGACTTGGCCGGCAAAGATTCGAGCCAGGTCTCCAGCGGGTCTCGCTCCGACAGACGCAGCACCTGACGGGCCAGGCTGCGCGGCAGAGGTGCCTGACCAAAGCGCCGCCAGGTGTCGAGCAGGCGCAGAATGTTGAGGGCCGTCTGGTTGGCGTACTTTTCCTGGGGGCCGAGATGGCGAAAGTTGCGCAGCGCCCACAGCCACGGTTCACGCTGGAGAACTCGCGGCCAAAGCTCCACCGGATGAGCCAGGTCCGGCTGAGCCGGGTCGTAGGCCGTCAGGTAGCCAAGGGGCGGACTGGAGATCATCTCCACCGCCTGAGCCGCCTCATTCCAGAACGCAGCAAGAGGCCTCTGCCAGTAGACCTCGTATCGACCGACGCGCATGGCCGGAAACTGGAAGCGATAGCGGAACAGCCCTCCTCTGGCCACGGTCAGGGCCGCCTGCTCGAGTTCGGCCCGGCTGGCGTTGGGCCCGTCCAGCACCAGGCGCGAATCGGCGGTCCAGAGCTGACTGTTGCGGGCCATGGGCTTGCCATAGAGGCCCATGTCGTCCAGGCTGGTGCCGAAAAGGACCTGGGCCAGCGTGTTCTCGATGGTGCTCAGGACTAGCTCATTGTCATAGCGGCTAACGCGATCCCAGCGGTTGGTGCGTCGATAGGTGTTCAGCAGAAGCTTTTCCTGCACCTCGGCCGCATTGAAATCACTGCCCGATTCAGCGAACCAGCCGGATTGCGGCACCTTGAGGCCATCGGCTGCGCCATGCCGGGCGGCCATGCGCTGCAGAGGCACTTGCATGGCCATCGGCAGCTCCTGCTGGAGCTTGGCATAGGCCGGGATGCCCCAGAAGACGAGACTGCCGGGGAAGGGCAGCAGCATCAGTCGGCCCTCGAAATAGGCTGACTTGACCGGTGGAGGCAGCCCGGCGAACGGCCGGAACGTCAGCAGAAAACGTACCTCATCCAGGCCATCGGCTGGCCGCCACAACAGGGGTTGGGTCCACGAGGGGAGCGAAGCCACGTGCCAGTAAGGGAAGCGCGGGTCAGGGTCGGAGGGGAATACGCGCAGACCGGCGGCACGCAAGTCGGCCACGGTGCGCGCCTTGACTCCGTAGGCGGCCTGCAGCAGCCGTGCCAGGAAGCTTGCCGCTTGATCGGCGGGCAGCTCCGTGTCGGGTGCCGAGTAGAAGCCCTGCCAGAAGGCTCGCTCCGGGCCCTGCTCGCTGCCGCCGAAGTAGGTCCAGCGGACACGGGCCTTGTCGTCCTGGGTTCTGGAGAGAGCAAGCGGAGAGAGGAATACGTACTTTTCGTGAGGCAGATGGCCTGCTGCGGCAGCAAGGTCCTGCGGCCAGTAGGGATTGTCTACCAGATTTCGACGCTGGCGACCGGCGATGCGGTAGGCTGGTTCGCCTTGCCCTAACTCAACCAGTTCGTCGAGGATCTGGCGCGCCACGCTCTCCAAACCCGGCTGGAGCTCGAGCAGCTCCTCCATCTCGGTGATGTGCCAGCCAAAGGGATCGTCTTCGGCAAAGAGGTGCGGATCACCCTCGCCGTAGGGGCGCTTGCCCAGGCGCGGAGGCGGCATATACTCGGAGTAGGCGGGGAGGGGATAGCTGTCCTCGCCACGGAACCAGGGGAAATCGGCCAGAAGCCTGTGCCAACCAATGGTCTCGGTCTTGCTCATGGCTTGCCCTCCCGTTGAAGCGTGGCTGCAAGATAGCATACCTGTCGGGCGCTGTCAATGTAGTTGGCACACGACGCTTCGCCGGCCTCTGTGACTGTGCTAGAATGGTAACCTGAACGAACCACGACCCTGGAGGGAGCGAATGGACCTGCGCTGCTTGAGGTGCGGGCGGGAGTATGTACGAGAGACTCACGCGTGGCGGTGCGAGTGCGGTGGGTTGCTCGAACTGGCTGGTGGAACCAGGTTCGAGCGCGCGTCGCTGGTCGGCACTCAGCTCACGCTGTGGCGCTACCGGGCGATGCTGCCCGCCGTTGAGGATGAGCACCTCGTGTCACTGGGCGAGGGCGGCACGCCGCTGATCGAGACGCGCCTGGGGAGCAGGAGCGTCTGGTGCAAGCTCGAGTTCCTGGCGCCCACCGGTTCGTTCAAGGATCGCGGCAGTGCGGTTCTGGTGAGCGTGCTGCACTCGCTGGGGATCAGCGAGGTGGTCGAGGACTCGTCGGGGAACGCCGCTGCATCTCTGGCCGCCTACTGTGCCAGGGCCGGGATCAAGGCACGCCTCTTTGTGCCGGCCCAGACGTCGCCGGCCAAACTGGCGCAAGTGGCGGTCTATGGCGCCGAACTGGTCCAGGTCGAGGGAGAACGTGAGGACTCGGCACTGGCGGCGCAGGCTGCGGCGGCTCAGGGCGCGTACTATGCCAGCCACAACTATAGCCCTTTCTTCGTTGAGGGAGCCAAGACCTTGGCCTACGAGGTGTGGGAGCAGCTTGGGCGCGGGCCGGACAATGTGATTGTCCCGCTCGGCAACGGCAGTTTGCTCATCGGGGCATATCGCGGTTTTGGGGAGTTGCAGCGGGCCGACCTGATCGACTGCATGCCCCGGCTCTTTGGCGTTCAGGCCCGTGCCTGCGCCCCCATCTGGGAGGCGTACCGGCTGGGTTGGGAGGATGCGGCCCCGGTAGTGCCTGGCACGACAGCGGCCGAGGGCATCAGAATCGCCAGCCCCGTGCGAGGGCGGCAGGTGCTGCGGGCGATCAGAGAGACCGGAGGCGCGGTTGTCGCGGTGGACGAGGGGGAGATTGCCCGCAGCAGAGAGACTCTGGCGCAGCAGGGGTTGTACGTGGAGCCCACGGCGGCGACGGGCGCCGCCGCGTTGAGTCAGCTCGCCGGGGTGATTGACGGTCGCCAGACTACGGTGCTGGCCCTGACGGGGAGCGGGCTGAAGAGCGCATAGCCTGGCGAACCAGCCATGGCTATGGATCAGCAACGGTAGCGAGAAGACGAACGACGGCTACCTAATGTGTCGTTCAGGTCAGAGCGCGAACGCTATTCGACCAGGCGCAGTCCCCTGATCTTCCGGAACATCTCCTGGAAACACGCCTGCAGATCCGCACTCGATGGCGCATACATGTAGACGCCACCGCCGACGGCAGCGATCTGCTGCAGCGTGATCGTGTCAGCTTCCTCTCCGAGCCCGATGGTATAAATGGTGATGCCTGCCGCAGCAGCCCTCTCGGCTTCCGCTATGGCCTTGGTCTTGGCCGCAGCGCAGGTGCTGGTCGAACCGCGGCAGCGGTTGGCGTTGCCATCGGACATAAAGATCATTACCCTGGCCGAGGTCCAACGCTGGCGGCCCGATGTGGTCAACTCCAGCCTGGCCTGGTAGAGACCATCCTCGCAGTTGGTGTAGCCGAGCGACTGCAGGTTGTTGATTCCCGAGGTCACGGTGCTCATTGTGCCGGTGAGCTTTACATCCAGAGTGGCGCTGGTAGAGTAGCTGACCAGGCCGACGTGGGGGTTGCTGGAGCCCAATTCTGCCTGTACCAGGTTCACAAAGCCGATGGAGGCTTGCTTGAGATCAGCCATCGGCTCTGGTGGCGGCGTCCACACCCCCTTGCACGCCTCGCAGGTTTTCTTGTCCTGGTGGATGTTTGTTCCACAATAGGGATAGACGGCACTGGTCATCTTGGCGCCATCGGGCCAGTAGCAGCCGTCTTTGGACTTGTACGTGCCTTTGCAGTTGGCGCAGTTCGATGAACTCAGTCCATCGCCGGTCGACACGCTGTTGCACAGGCTGCTATCCTTAAAGTGCGCCCGCAGGCTGTAGCCGCTGTTCGCATGGTGCAGGAAACACGAGTCATCGTCCATACTGCCGGACTTGTCCAGTACCAGCACTACATCCAGCGGTGAGTAGCCGCCGCCTCCGCGGGCCACTGCATCCAACTTGGGAATGCCCGCGAGACGAGCAAAGAAGGTGGGCACACTGCCCTTCACCGTCACCAGGATGCCGCTGACTCCGGTCGGCCTGGCGCCAACACCAACAGTGCCGGCGGTCTGTGAACCGAGCAGCCACTGAGCAGTGTAGGTTCTCTGCTCATTGGAGCCCAGTGGATTCTGCACCAGCACATAGTCGCTGATGACCGCGAGAATCTGTGCGTCGGTGGCGTTCTCCGACATCACCTGCATGGCCGCCAGGGAGGCGGCGTCGGTGATGGCCTGCACCTTGCGGCGCTCCACATAGCCCAGGCCAACGTCAACGGCCAGGGCCAAAAACAGGAATAGCACCAACAGGAAGAGGGCCAGAGTGATCAGAACTGCGCCGCGTTCACCTTTGGTCCTGGACATCACCAGCCTCCTCGGAGACAATTGCAATAATGCCGCTTAGCCAAGCTCGATCAGCTTGGTGGATACGGCGTTGAGAGTGATGCTGCGAATTCTGAAAAACGGGACGAACAGGCGCATTTGATAGGTAACGCTGACTCGAATGGTATTATCGGCCTGTTTGACGGGGTTGGGAACGGTCAGTTGCGCACGAGCCAGACCAGCAGTGTCGGTGACGCGGAACACGGCCGCTCGAATGAGGTCTGGGTGGTCGGCGTGGTCGCCGATGACAGCATAACGGGCACCGGCGCGCGCGGCCTCAGCGATGGTATTGTAGGAGAAAACGATCAGCGCGAACTGCATGGTGCCCAGTATCAGTAACATCAATACGGGCAGAATGAGGGCGTATTCAACCAATTCCTGACCGCGCTCGCGTCGTAGCTGGGTGAGCATTGTCTGAACCCTCATCGTATGCGAAAGGCCACCGTGTGGCTTATCCGGATAGCGGGTCGACCTACAAGGCGACCCATAATCAACGGCAAGTCGCACCACACGGTCGCACTCACCGGCGTACCCGAGCCGTGGCCAGGATTGGCGCTGCAGTGCAGTGGCACCGGCAGCAACTGGCCCGTCCCTTCGGCCATAGCCCTGGCGCAGATATCGGCACTGTCCTGGCTGGCCACCCCGTAGCGTGCACCCTCACGAGCCGCGTCGATCACCGTGATGTAGGTGTAGAAAGCGCGCCCCAGGTCCACCACGATGAGCAACAACAGAATCAGAATCGGCAGGATGAAGGCGGCCTCGACCATCTCCTGACCGCGCTGATGGTGGCGTGTTCCAATAGTCATGGTCATCCCGCTCCTCGAGTCATACCGAACACCAACAAATGGCCTGACCGTTGCCGCGGACGGTGCTTCCCACCTGGCACAAATCAGATCCGTCCGATCAGTGCCCTATGTATGAGACGCTCCAGCGGGAGCAACGTTGCGCCGGCAATGCAATCGCCACTCCCATTATATCACAAATCTGTGTCAAGTGGGTAACCAACTGGTTACTTCGAGCCCTATCGTGTTGGTTGCTGCGAGGAGGTCGATGTTGTCTGGCAACCGGGCGCCGCATGGGGCGGGAGGGACTCGAACCCTCATGGATTGGGTTCCAGCGGATTTTAAGTCCGCAGCGTCTGCCATTTCGCCACCGCCCCCAACTATGCAAAGGGCTGATAGCGAGTTGCGCTATCAGCCGCTTTGCAGAGGCGACGGCCGGAATTGAACCGGCGATCGGGATTTTGCAGACCCCTGCCTTAACCACTTGGCTACGTCGCCCAGCCCCAAGCCAACGGCCCGACTCGCGATAGCATAGTCAGGGTTGAGATGCGAATGGAGCGGAAGACGGGATTCGAACCCGCGACCCTCTCCTTGGCAAGGAGATGCTCTACCGCTGAGCCACTTCCGCGCGAGTGCCGAGGCCCAGAATTGAACTGGGGACACCTTCATTTTCAGTGAAGTGCTCTACCATCTGAGCTACCTCGGCAGTGCACAGCCAAACGCAGGAGCGATTCTATATGATATTGCCCTGCTTGTCAAAACAGAACAACGCCCTCTGCTCGGGCTGTGGCTCTCAGTGCCCGGCGGGATGCTCGAGAGAATGCCCGAGCTGATCCATCTTGGCCGCCTGCAACGTTGCGGCCAGCTGGGCCTGGGCCTTCTCCAGCACCACGTGCACCGGGCAGGTGGGCGAGTTGCCACAGGCGTCGCGAATGTCCAGGCAGCGATTGAGCGCGAGCGGCCCCTGGAGGGCCTCGATGACCTGGAGCAGCGAGATCTCAGAGGCGGGCCGCGCCAGGCAGAAGCCTCCCTTGGCACCGCGGTGCGACCGAACGATGCCCGCTTTGGTCAGGTCCTGAAAGATCTTGGCCAGGTAGGTCTCGGGTATGCCCCGCTCCCTGGCAATGTCGTGCAGCAAGGTCACCTTCTCATAGGGCTGCGCGGCAAGGTAGAGGACGCCCTGTATGCCGTAATCGGTCCCTCGGGTCAGTTTCAACGTGTCAGCCCCCTCGTGAGTTGATTCGCTGTTCATATGATAGTCAAGTTTCTCAGACAAGACAAGCGGACAGAAGTATCGGGTCAGCCACAACGGCGGCACTCCACAGCGATAATTGCTACTTGACGAAAATCGTGACTTGATGTATAATATGCTACGAAAACCAGGAGTCAAGACAGGTGAACCTAACGATTGATGCTACTGATCGCCAAATCATTGCTTTGCTGCAGGCTGATGGCCGGGCCTCGAACGTGGATATCGCCCGTGCCGTGGGAGTCACGGAGGGAACCGTTCGCAAACGCGTCGAGCGCCTGCTGAGCGAGGGCATCATCCGTGTGGTGGCAGTGCCGAACGTAGACAAGCTCGGCCTTGAGGTCGAGACGGTGATCATGCTGAAGGTAGACCTGGGGCAGGCGACACGCGCGGGTGATGCTCTGGCGGTCATGCCTGAGGTGCGCAGCGTCCGCTACACCACCGGTGAGTACGACATTATCATAGAGGTAGCGGTGCCCTCAGACGACGAACTGCTGGCCTTCCTCACCGACCGGGTTGCTTCTGTCGCCGGCATCAGGTCCACGGCAACTTACCACGTACTCAAGAACATTAAGCAGAGCTGCGACTGGCCCCTGCCAAAAGAAGGCCCGCCGCTGATTCTCATCGTCGACGACGATCCTGATTTTGTCGAGATCAGCCGGCTAATCCTGGAAGGTGCGGGATACCGGGTCACGTCGGCGGCCAACGGGGACGAGGGCCTGGTAGCCATGCGCCGGCAGCAGCCTGACCTGGTGATCCTGGACGTGATGATGAGCGGCGTGCTGGATGGCGTGAATGCCAGCCAAAAGATGAAATCCGAACATGGACTGCGCCGCACGCCCATCCTGATGATCTCCTCGATCACCAGTTCGGAGTATGCCGGCATGTTCCCCACGGATGAGTTCGTGCCGGTCGACAACTTTATGTCCAAGCCGGTGAGCGCCGAGCGTCTACTGGCCGAGGTTCACCGGTTGCTTGCCTAGCGGCTCACGAGAGCCAACGGAGGGAGGTGGCTGATGAAGCGGGTATTCGTGGTTGATGATGACCCGGACTTTGTTGAGATCACCCGCACCATTCTGGAGGCGAACGGCTACCAGGTCCACACCGCCTCCAACGGTGCCCAGGCGCTTGTCGCAATGCGCGAGGCTGAGCCGGACCTAGTGCTGCTGGACGTGATGATGTCGAGTGTGCTCGATGGCGTGAACCTCAGCCACGCTATGCACGCCGACCCGCTTCTGCGAAAAGTGCCCATTGTTATGATCTCCTCTATCGCGGAAAGCCCATCGGCCGGCCTGTTTCCAACCGACGAGTACATCCCCATCGATGCCTGGATTACCAAGCCAGTCCAGCCGGGTGACTTGCTCAAGAAGGTTGCTTCATTGCTGGGGAAGTAGGAGCACAATCATGCCCTCAACAGGGAAGGTCCTCGTAGTCGACGACGACCCGGATTTTGTCGAGTACACCCGGATTGTGCTCGAATCGCAGGGCTATCAGGTGCGCACCGCGTCGACGGTCGACCAGGCGTTGGAACTGATGCGTCAGGAGAGGCCGGACGTCGCCCTGCTGGATGTGATGATGTCCTACGTCCTCGATGGCATCAACCTGACGCGCCAGATGCGCGATGACCCCGACCTGCGAGATATCCCCGTCATCATGATCTCGGCGATTGTGAGCAAGGAGGAAGCAGGAGCGTTTCCCACAGACTCGGATCTCGTCGTTCACCATTTTATGACCAAACCCGTTGACCCTGGTGACCTGATCAGGCAAGTCGACGAGCTGGTGCGCAGCGGTCACACGCACGCAACGCAGGAGGAGGGAAGATGAGCAACCAAGTTCGCGATCCAGCCAAGCGCTCGATGCTGCTCACGGCCCTGTACATTGCTCAGGAGCAGTACGGGTACTTGACGCCAGAGGCCCTGGAGAGGGTGGCTGACAGACTCGGTTTGCCGGTTAGCGAGGTCTACTCCGCGGCCAGCTTTTACAGCCTCTATCGCACCCAGAAAACCGGCCGCTATCTGCTTCAGGTGTGCGATGGCCTGTCCTGCCACCTGGTGGGCGGTGCCGAGACGCTGGTCGATTACCTGTCAAAACGCCTGGGCATCAAGCCCGGCGAGACGACTTTAGACGGCCAGTTCACTCTGGAGACGGTGCAGTGCCTGGCCTCGTGCGGAACTTCGCCGGCCATCCGCGTGAACGACGCGTTGTACGAGAACATGACGCTGGAGAAGGTCGACGAGCTGTTGGAAACGCTGAGGGGGTATCATGCCTGAGAAGATCCTCACGCGCAACTTTGGTTTGCCTCGCTCCGAGAGCATCGATGTGTACCTGGCGAATGGCGGCTATCAGGCCCTGAACAAAGCACTGGACCAGTACTCGCCCGAGCAATTGATCGAGCTGGTCACTGCCTCCGGTCTCAGGGGCAGGGGCGGCGCTGGTTTTCCGGCGGGCAAGAAGTGGGGCTTTATGCCGAAGGAGCCAGGAGCGGAAAAGTACGTCTGCGTCAACACCGACGAGGGTGAGCCGGGCACCTTCAAGGATCGCGAACTGGTGGAAAAGGATCCACACCAGATTATCGAAGGGGTCATCCTGGCCAGCTATGCCGTTGGCGCCAGGCGCGCCTTTGTGTACATTCGTGGCGAGTTCTTCCTGGGCGTCAAGCGCTGGATCAAAGCCATCGATGATGCCTATGCCAAGGGGTTCCTTGGCCAGAACATCCTGGGCAGCCGCTTCTCGCTCGACCTCTCCGTCCACCGTGGGGCTGGAGCCTATATCTGCGGCGAGGAGACAGCCCTTATCGAGTCGCTGGAAGGCAAGAGGGGTGAGCCGCGGAAAAAGCCTCCCTATCCGGCCAGCATCGGTCTGTGGGGCAAACCAACACTGGTGCACAACGTAGAGACGCTGGCCAACATTCCGCACATCGTGAACCGCGGCGCGGCCTGGTTTGCGGGGACAGGCACGCCGAAGAGCTCGGGCACCAAGATCTTTTGCGTGAGCGGACACGTTAGGAACCGCGGTGTGTTTGAGTTGCCCCTTGGCGTTACGCTCCGTGAGATCATCGAGGAGCATGCTGGAGGAATGATCTCGGGCAGAGCTCTGAAGGCAGTCATCCCCGGCGGCGCCTCTACTCCGATGCTTACCGCTGCTCAGATCGGCACTCCGATGGCTTTCGAGACGCTGGAAGCGGCTGGCACCATGCTGGGCACCGGGGCGGTGGTGGTGATGGACGAAGGGACCTGCATGGTCGATGTGGCCAGACGGCTGATGCGCTTCTTTGCCCACGAGTCGTGCGGCCGCTGCGTTCCCTGCCGGGTGGGCACACGCAGGATGCTGGAGATACTGGAGCGCCTTGAGACAGGGCGTGGCAAGCCGGGGGACGTGGAGCGGCTGCGCGAGCTGGCCAACAGCATACGCGGGCTGACCTTCTGCCCTATGGGTGACGCGGCGACAAACCCCGTGCTCAGCGGTCTCCAGCTCTTTCCTGAAGAGTACGAGTATCATGTCACCCACAAGCGCTGTGTCGTCGCTGCATAGCGTCGGCACGGGTTGAATGCCAGCCAATAGATAGCTACCTCTGGGAGGCTAGAATGGCCAAGATACTGGTGGTCGACGACGATCCGGATTTCGTAGAAGCGATGCGTTTGACTCTGGAGCGGAATGGGTACACGGTGGTGAGCGCGGCCGACGGCGACGAGGGGTTGGTCAAGGTGCGCAGCGAACGGCCGGACCTGGTGATTCTGGATGTCATCATGTCCTCCGTACTCGACGGCCTGAACATGAGCCGGCGCATGTCGGAGAGCGCGGAGCACAAGAGAATCCCCATTCTCATGGTGACGTCAATCGCCAATACCGACTATGCCGCTCTGTTCCCAACGGACGAGTATGTCAACATTGATGGTTTCCTGTCCAAACCGGTGCCGCCGGAAGTACTCATCCAGCGCGTGTCGGAACTCCTGACCAAATAGCCAGCGGGGCGGGCGGCCCAGGGCGTGGGATTTGTCTCCCAACCACGGTTGGCATATGATGGAACGCCGGGCGGGAGACAGGCAGGCTCGCCCGTGGACTCTGGGCCGCAAGCAGGAGGGTGGCATATGGCAGGCAAGATCAAAGCGGGTGGAATCATTCGCAACGAACGACTGGCCAAGATCGGCATCATGGCTGCACCGGACAGGCCGGGCCTGGCGTTTGAGGTGCTGCAGGCGCTGGCGGCAGTTCCTATCAACACCCAGTTCATCGTACAGTGTGCCGACCTGCATCAAAACAGCCACATTGTGCTCTGCGTGAGTGAAGATGAAGCGCCCGCTGCGCTCGCGGCGCTCGAACCGATCCGTGCCACAGTCAAACCAGAGGATATCGTTCACCAGGAAGGGGCGGCGGTGATCTCGGTGTTCGGGCCCGATTTTCGCGAGAGGCCCTCGATCGCCGCTTCGGTGTTTGGCGCCATGGCCAGGGCGCAGATCAACATCATGGCCATCAGTACGTCCATCTCCACCGTTTCCTGTCTGATTGACGGACAGCGTGTGGACGACGCGGTCGTCGCTCTGAGGGAGTACTTCGACCTGCCGTGAGCAACGCGGCTGGCTAAAGTACTCTGGTCGGTCCAAAGAGAGGTCGAGTGAGCGATCAGCTAACACTGTCGTTGCATCACCGCTTCAAGGAACACACCGACCAGCTCATCGAGTTGCGCTGGATCGCCATAGCTCTGGCTCTGGTAGTTACCTGGCTCGGAGACGCGGTTTTTGGCACCCTGCCAGTGGCCGAGCTGATTCTCCTGTGCGCGGCCGAGGCCGCCGTCAATGGTCTGGCGCACCTCTATTCGCGGCGGGTGGAGTTGCTGAATGACGCTGACCTCGAGCGCCGCTACTCCCGCTTTGCGCAGCTCCAGCTCAACGTTGACATTGTCTTCTTTACCCTTTTCCTCCATCTCACCGGAGGCATTGAGAACCCCTTCTACATCTTTTACTTTGTGTATGTGACGGCCGCGGCAGTCGTTCTGCCGGGAGGATTCAGCTATTGGTGCGCCGCTCTGTGTACCGCGCTCTACAGCCTGCTGGTCTACCTCGAGTACGCGCACCGAATCCCTCACATTCACCTGGTGAACTTTGTATCGCCAGAGCGGTATCAAAGAGGCCTCTTCCTGGCTGTGGTTCTGCCCTCGCTCGGGGCCACTCTGGTCACCTGCGCCTACCTGGCCTCGTCCATTGCCCGAACCCTGCGCCGGCGCGAACAGGAGCTGCTGGATTCGAACAGCTCGTGCGAGCTGCGGGCAGGCGAGCTAACGCGTCTCAACGCACGGCTGGCCGACGTGGACAAGGCGAGGTCCCAGTTCATTCGCCTGGTGACGCACGAGCTGCGTGCTCCGGTAGCGGCCATTCAGAGCTATTTGCGGCTCATCCTCGATGGTTACGTGCCGGCCGAAAAGCAGCGCGAAATCATCGTCAAGTCCGAGCGGCGGGCGCTGGAGCAACTGGCGCTGATCGGCGACCTGCTGGATCTGGCCAGGCTGCAAGATAAGCGCGGCGAAGAGGAACCCGTGCCCGTGGATGTCGGTCCGGTTCTGATGGGTGTGGCCGACCTGATGCGCGCCCGTGCGGAGGACAAGGACCTGCTGTTCAGCGTGGAGGTGGAGCCGGGCTTACCACCGGTGAAGGCGATGCCCGAGCACATCAAGCGCCTGTGGACCAACCTGATCAGCAACGCCATCAAGTACACCGAACCGGGCGGCATCGTGGTGGTGACGCTGGCCCAGAACCCGAACTATATCGTGGGAACGGTGCGCGACACTGGCATCGGCATGACACCGGAGCAGATGACGCATCTCTATGAAGAGTTCTACCGTACCGAAGAGGCCAAGACAATGGAGAGGCAGGGGACGGGACTGGGCCTCTCCATCGCCAAGCGCATCGTGGATAGCTATGGCGGCCGGCTGTGGGTGGAATCCGAACTGGGCAAGGGCAGCAGATTCAGTTTTGCCCTGCCCAAGATGGGCTAGGGAGGAGCGGAGGACGCCGGCCTGCCCCCGTGGCTAGAGCGAACCCATCAGTCGCTGCAGGGTCAACCCCTTGGCTTCACGTAGCATCTTGTTGATTGCCCCGGCCAGAGCCTTCATTACGGCAAAACCCAGGTGAACGTCTGTTTCGAGCAGCTGGTTCAGCTCGGCTCCGTTGATGGCGATCAGCCGCACGTCCGTAAGGCAGAGCCCGGAGGCAGTCATGCGATTGGGTCTGACCAGTGTCGACCAGCCAAAAAAGTCGCCAGGCTGGTCAAGCAGAATCCGGGCATCCTGACAATACTCAGGCTGGGGGCAGATCACGTACTGCAGGCTCACCTGACCGGCGAGCAGTATGTAGAAAGTGGTCGCCTCGTCCTCTTCACTGAACAGCAGCGTATCCTTGGCATAGCTGACCTCGAGCGACAGGGGAAGAATACGCTCCAGCTCCGCGTCGGTCAAGAGCGAGAACGCCTCGCACAGGCGCAGAGTTGCGATGGAAATCATCAGTTATCCTTTCTCCCTGGTGCGGTCAACCGGGTCTAGGCGCCGGCGGTCTGTTCCCAGGCCGGCACGCGGTCGTAGGTGGTCTTGCCGGCGGCTGAAGCATAGCCAATCTCCCAGTAGGGTACCCAGGCAAGGGCGGCCAGTTCGACTACTACACTGCCTCTGCTGGGCCGGATCGGGTACACCTCGACCTTGTCGGCAAGACTCGTCCAGCGGCGCCCAATGGCCTCGGCCTCGGACTGCATTTCCTGCCGCATGCTGTCGACCTCTTGCTGCTGGCGCTTGATTTCTGCCTCGGACCGCTGTATGTCGGAGGCGGCCTTGGTGGTAAGGCGGCGTTTGGTGGCCGCCTTGGAGATGACGGCCGAGCTTTTTCGCCGACCGAACAGACCCAGCATGCCAACGACGGATTCGCCGGCAGATAGCAGCTCCTCGCGCTTGCGGGCCTCGTACTGTGCCCGGTCTCCTGCCAGGCCGGCCTGCTGTTTGCTGAGTTTGGTTTCCAGTCGCCCCAGCTTGGCCTCGTACTTGAGCCGCATCTTCTCGACTTCGGCATCGCGGCGCTCCCGGGCAACCTGCTGGGCCCTGGCCGCAAAGTCGCGTTCCGACTCGCCTGGCTCTGAATACAGGTCGAGCGCAGACACGTATCTCAGGTTGAGGACCTCTTCGCGGTAGAGATAGTCGCTCCAGTCTTTCGCCGCTGCCTTGATCTCGGCGCTGGTGTTCAGTTGCGCGGGCACGGGGCCAAAGAGGGCGTTCTCTTCGGGCTGCGACGACAGGTCGCGCGAGTCAATGATCAGCGGCGTCGAGTCCTTCCAGCGCACGATTGCGCCGACCGCTTCGCCACCGACAAGGCAGCCGACGTGCTTGCTCTCATCGACGCGCCTGGTTCGGTCGGTGAATCGCACCTGGCCCTGAGTGATGAGCTGCGCCTCGTACACCAGGCGGCTCTCGGTAGCGCTGATGCGCCGGCCCTGCTCCTTCTCCAGCCGGGCTACCGCCCCGCTGGGGCTGATCCGCGCGGGAACGAACACCTGCGGCAGATCCGGAGGCAGGCCCGGTACAGTCCGGCTGTAGTCGGCAGGTCCGGTGCTGGCCTGAATCAATGCCGCTGCCTGTGCGGTGCCTGGTGTCGTTCCGGCCGCGGCCGGGGCGCCGCCGCGCTTGGCGGCCATCAGATCACGCACCTGCGGCCGGGTCAGAGGACCGCGCAGATAGCTCATTGCCCAGCGAGTCTGGAAGATGACATCCCTCTCCTGGTGCACGTTGTGCAGCAGGAAATTGCGGGAGGTCAGTGCGCTGATGCTTCGGTCAAGCTCACCGCGGTCAACGGCCGCCCCGACCGTCGCCGAGGCTGACTGCAGTCCATCGAGCAAGCGCGCCTTGTCCTGGTCGGTCTGCAGTTTGCCAATGAACCAGGTGCCGGCATTGCTCAAGCCCTTGTAGTCAATGTCGACAGGGTTCTGGGTGGTGAGCACAACACCCAGTCCGAACGCTCTGGCCTGCTTGAGCAGCGTCAGGAGCGGGGTCTTGGAGGGCGGGTTGGCCACAGGCGGGAAAAAGCCGAACAGTTCGTCAAAGTACACCAGCGCTCTCAGGCTGGTGGTGCCTGATTGCTGCCTGACCCAGGTAACGATTTCCTGTAGCAGCAGCGTGACAAAGAACATGCGCTCAGCGTCGCCGAGATGGGCGATGTAAAAAATCGTGTGGCGTGGTTTGCCCTCCGCCGTGTACAAAAAAGCCCCGACATCCAGCGGCTCCCCCTGCACCCAGGCCGCAAAGCCCGGCGCCGCGATAATGTTGTTCAGGGCCATCGCCAGGCCAAAGCGGTCCTTCTGGGGATAAAAGCTGTCGACGTCAAAGACGCCGAGCTGCTTGATGGGAGGATTCTGCACGGACAGAATGAGCTTGGCCAGGTCAAGGTCCTGACCCTGGCTCCAGTAGTACTCAAAGATGTTGGAGAGCAGGATGTGCTCGCGGCTGCGCAGCGGGTCGGCGTCAATCTTCACCAGGCCCAACAGCGCACTTACTGTTCCCTGGATCTGTTCGCGCAGCAGCTCGGTGTTCTCCTGCCAATTGAGCTCTGGCGCCTTCAGTGATGCGAGGATGGACACCTGGCGACCGGCATCGGACCCGGGAGTGTAGATGTTGATGTCGACGCTGTCCTTCAAAGCCCTGATTCGCTCCGGACCTTGTCCCCAGTCGGCGAGGCCCTTCTTCCAGGTGTCGGCGATATACACGGCATAGTCGTCGACGGACATGCCCTTTCGGCTGGCGTCATCGACATTGACCCACGGCTTGAAATCCGACGGAAGCAGATCGGGGAAGGTGAGCAGCAGGTTGGTGATGTCGCCCTTGGGGTCGATCATGATGGAGGGCACTCCGTCGAGCGCGGCCTCCTCCAGCAAGTCGATGCACAGGCCGGTCTTGCCTGAGCCGGTCATACCAACGCATACAGCGTGCGTGGTCAGGTCGCGAGCATCGTACATAATGAGGTTGTCGAGCCTCTTGGCCGCCTTGAGGTCGTACTCCTGGCCAAGATAGAAGGTTCCGAGCTTTTCGATCAGTTGCATCTCTATGCCTCCGTTGCGGCGGATCATCAGAACTGGTGGCCCGGTTGGGCCCGCGGCCATTATAGCGCAAGGCTTGGCACGATTCCAAGCTCCAGGTGGGCCAGCAGGGGTTGCCACGCTCGCCCTGGTCGAGGCCGATTTGACCAAACAAGAGGCAGAGGTATACTGGGTATGGCTTCTCCGCATAGCACGAATAGACAGGAGGTTATAGAGCATGGCAAGGATCATCGACATTGAGGGGATCGGGCCAGTCTACAAAGCCGCTCTGAAGGAAAAGGCCGGGATCACGACGACCGAAGCCTTTCTCGAAGCTGCCAAGACTCCCAAGGCGCGCGAGGCATTGGCGGCCAAGACAGGGATCAGCCCCAAGCTGATCCTCGAGTGGGCCAACCTGTCGGATCTCTTCCGCATCAAGGGCGTCGGCTCGGAGTATTCAGACCTGCTCGAAGAGGCAGGGGTGGATACGGTGGTCGAGCTGGCAAACCGCAACCCCGAGAGTCTCTTCAAGATGATGAGTGACACCAACAACCAAAAGGCGCTCGTGCGCCGGCTGCCCACAGTGAATCAGGTCAAGGACTGGGTTGCTCAGGCCAAAAAGCTCCCGCGCGTCCTGACCTACTAAGAGCAGCGCGGCAACAAGATCGATCCCAAGGAGGAAGTAATGCCCGGTATTCTGGAAAGCCTGTTTGGCAAGAAGAAGGAAACCAAGGTCGAACAGCCGACCAACAAGGTCTCTGAAGAAGCCGCGCGTGCTCGACGCGAGCAACTCGAGAAGGAGCGGCTGGCAGCAGAGGAAGCACGGAAGAAAGCGGAAGAGTCTGAGAAGCAGCGCCTCGCCGCCATCGAGGGCCAGAAGGCAGCCGCCGCCAAGGCAGAGGCTGACCTGGAGGCGGCTACTTCGCAGGAAGCGGTCGAGGCCAGGGAAAGGGCCGCCGCGGCGGCAGCTAAGCATGAGTACGTCGTCAAGTCCGGCGATTCGCTGTCCAAGATCGCGAAAGAACTCTACGGTGACGCCAAGCGCTGGCCTGAGATCTATGAGGCCAACAAGGCGCTGATTGGCGACAATCCCAATCTGATTCACCCCGGGCAAAAGCTCGTTATCCCGTAATCCTTCTGCTCGAGAAAGCCCAGTAGCATAGCAGAGGCCCGATACCTCCACGAGGTATCGGGCCATGTTCTGATTCAGTTCTGAGTGCGCGGTGCGCCGATTCCACTGGAGGTCAAGTGCGAGCTCTGCTGTATGACGGCCAGCTCCGTCTGGCAAACGATCATCCCCAACCAAGGCTTATCCCCGGCGAAGCCGTGATTCGGGTGCGCCTGGCAGGCATCTGCAACACGGACGTTGAAATCACCCGCGGCTACATGGGTTTTCAGGGAGTGCTGGGGCACGAGTTCGTTGGTATCGTGGAAGAGGCAGGTGATTCGCGGTGGGTTGGCCAGCGCGTGGTAGGCGAGATCAACTGCTACTGTGGCACCTGCCCGACGTGCCGCGCGGGAGACGTGAGCCACTGTCCGCAACGCACGACGCTCGGTATCGGCGGGCGGGACGGAGCGATGGCCGATTACTGCCTCTTGCCGGAGGTGAACCTGCACGTCGTGCCCGAGCAGGTGCCAGACGAGGAGGCGGTGTTCGCCGAGCCCCTGGCCGCCGCGCTGGAGATCCTCGAGCAGGTGCACATCAAGCCTACGCAGCGCGTGGCGGTGCTGGGGGACGGCAAGCTGGGGCTTCTCGTGGCACAGGTCATGCGACTGACCGGCTGCGACCTGGTTGTGGTTGGCCGGCATGCCGACAAGCTGGCGATCCTCGAGCACCAGGGGATCGCCACGACTATGGAGTCTGGCGCCAGCGATCTCAGGAGCGATGTGGTTATTGACTGCACCGGGCAGCCGGATGGCTTTGCCACGGGCAGAGCCATGGTTCGCCCCAGAGGTACCTATGTCCTCAAGAGCACGTTCCACGGAGTGAATCAGGTCAATCTCACTTCGCTGGTGGTCGATGAGGTGAGCCTGGTCGGGTCGCGCTGCGGCCCCTTTGAGCCGGCGTTGCGTCTTCTTGCTCTGAGGCTGATCGACGTCACGAGTCTGGTGGCCGGCATCTACCCACTGGACCAGGCTGTCACGGCATTCGCGCATGCGCGAACGCGCGGGGCGCTGAAAGTACTCATTCGTCCGTGAGCCACATTCGGGTTAGCCGGGCCCGGCTGCATTCGCCAGGCGGCTGCTGAGCGGGTGCCGCTAGCGCTGGCCCATAACTGGCTGCGCTCTGCCGAGATTGGAGCCCCAAGTGATGACATATGATCAGCGTGCGCGCCTGCGGGTGGCAGTGATTGGCCCGACAGACATCGCAGTGACATCGCGGGCAGCAGGGCTTGACCCCGACCTCTGCCGGCAAGCAGCCGGCCTTGCCGGAACGGAGCTGGCCCGGCGCGGCTGCACGATGGTGCTCGTACCCGACCGTGGTGTGGCCCTGGTGGCTGCCGAGGCCTACCGCAGGGCGGGGGGACCGCACCTGGTGGGCATTGTCCCCCGCGGCGGAACCTCGACGCAACAGGCGACCTCGTGCTGCGAGGAACACCGGTCGTTGTGCGACGAGGTGATTGAGGACATGACCTGGTCTGAGCAGCATGAGCGGATTTGCCAGTTGGCCGATGTGATGCTCTGCATCGGGCTGAGCTGCGGCACCATTGCGGAGGTGGCCTGGACCAAGTGGACCGGCCAGCATCCAGTTATTGTCGTCAGGTCGCTGGTTAGCGGAATACCGCCTGAGGTGCTGGCCGAAATCGACGTTCGCTGGGTAGAGGATCTGGATGAGGCCCTGAGCGAGATCGATGCTCTGGCCGACAGGCCCTGCTAGTTGGACAGGCTCCGGGCGGTCGGCTATAATGGCAGCGTCATGGGTGTGCTCTACCTGGTGGCGACGCCGATCGGCAATCTAGAAGACATCACGCTGCGCGCACTGCGGATTCTGCGCGAGTCGTCCCTCATCGCAGCAGAGGACACTCGGACCACAGCCAAGCTCCTCTCGCGCTATGACATCCACACGCCGATGATCAGCTACTTTGAGCACAATGAGGTTGTGCGTCAGGGGGAGATACTGCGCGCCCTCGAATCGGGCGATGTGGCACTGGTTTCCGAGGCGGGGATGCCGGCCATCTCGGACCCAGGTTTCCGTCTGGTGCAGGCAGTGACTCAGGCCGGGCTTCCGGTGACTGTCGTTCCTGGAGCGTCAGCGCTGCTGTCAGCTCTGGCGGTTTCGGGGCTGCCGACGGACAGTTTTGTGTTTCTGGGCTTTTTGCCACGCAAACGTGCAGCGCGGATCACACTGCTCTCCGAGGTTCGGTCGGAGAGGAGAACGCTCGTGGCCTATGAGGCACCCCATCGGCTGGTTGAGACACTCGAGGACGTCGTAGCCACGCTGGGCGACCGCCAGGTGGCTGTGGCGGCTGAACTGACCAAACTGTTCGAAGAGGTCCAGCGAGGTAGCGTGAGTGAGTGCCTGGCGCATTTGCGCGAGAAACCGCCACGCGGAGAGTACACGCTGGTGATCGAAGGTGCGGTTGATGCGCCGGTGACACTCTGGTCAGAGGAGGAGGTGTCTGAGGCGCTCGCCGCCCTGATTCAGGCTGGCTGGAGCCGACGTGACGCGGCGGCAGAAATCAGCGCGTCGAGTGGATGGGCGAGGCGAGCCGTCTATCGGCTGGCGGCCGGCCGTCTGGACTTGAATATCGGAGATACAAAGTAGTTACAATGGGATCTCCACTCAGTGGTGGCCTTGACCGTCGACCGTCCGTCGGAGGGTCATATGCCTGACCTCGATTCCCCTGCAACCTATGCGGCGCATGACCTCAGAGGGATGCTGGCGCACATCACCGGATTGCCGGAGCAGTGCGAGCGGGCCTGGCTGGAATCCGCGGGGATCAGCTTTCCTGAGGCGTTCCGGAAGGTCACCGGCGTTCTGATTCTGGGGCTCGGGGGATCCGCGATCGGTGGTGACCTGTTGCGTTGCCTGATCGCGGATGAATGTCCGGTTCCGGTCGTGCTGCACCGGGATTATGGGTTGCCTGGCTGGGTGAGCGAACGGACTCTGGTACTCGCCTGCAGCTATTCGGGCAACACCGAGGAGACGCTGAGCGCCTTTGGCGCCGCGGCCAATGCTGGCGCCAGGCTATTCGCTATGACGACCGGCGGGCGGCTGTTGCAGCGAGCCAGGGAACTGGGCGCGGTCTGCTACTGCTACCACTATGAGGCGCAGCCCAGGGCAGCCCTGGGCTATTCGCTGATGACCCTGCTGCGCGTGATGGACAGGCTGGGCTTGGTGCGGGACAAATCGGGCGAGGTGGCCGAGGCGGTGACCGTCATGCGTTCGTGGCTCACCGAGATCGGTCCTGAGGTGGCAGTGACCAATAATGCTGCCAAGGCACTGGCCACGCGTCTTTACCGACGGCTGCCGGTGATCTATGGCGCGGAGCACTTGGCTGAGGTAGCCCGGCGATGGAAGGGGCAGTTCAACGAAAACAGCAAGTCGTGGGCGGTCTTTGATGTGGCTCCAGAGCTGGCGCACAACACGATTGCGGGATATCAGAGCCCGGCGCGGCTGGCTCCTCTGGCTCACACGGTGGTGTTGACGGCGCCTTCGCTTCATCCACGGGTGCAAGCGCGGCTGCAGTTCGCCAGGGAATTGCTCTCGTCGCGGGGCTTTGCCAGCGAGGCCGTGGAGGGCAGAGGGCAGAGCAGGCTGGCTCAGGCTCTGTCACTGGTCCTGTTTGGCGACCTGGTCAGCTACTATCTGAGTCTGTTGTATGGTGTGGATCCGTGGGAAATCGCCAACATCGATGCGATGAAGCGCCGCATGGGCGCGGCGTGAACGGTTGAAACCAACCACTGGCCAAGGAGGGATGATGGATTCGGGAATGGTGAGCAAGATCGAGAAGGCGAGGCGCTACGCCGAAGAGAAGGATCGCGTCAAGTTCTGCACCTTTGAGGTCAAGTTCCGCGGTGGGCACAGCGACCACGTTGTCAAGTATGATAAGGGCGTCTGGCAGTGCGACTGCCACTTCTTTTCGCAGCGGCAGGTGTGCAGCCACACTATGGCTCTGGAGCGCATTCTGGATGGCATGCTTTTTGAAGAAGTGGCCGACAATCCGGATCCCGCGTGAGCAGCGGGCCGGGAAAGCGCTATCCGTTGTTGTTGGGAAGGTGAGCAGAGGATGAGAATCGGCATCATCGGCGCAGGCATCACGGGCCTGACCGCCGCCTACGAACTGAGCAAAGCAGGGCACCAGGTGACGGTGCTGGAGAGCACGGAGCGAGCGGGAGGACTGGCGCGAACCTTCAGCGACGAACGCTGGGAGTGGCCGTTGGAGATCTTTTACCACCATGCCTTCACCTCGGACCAGGCGCTGCTGGACCTGAACCGCGAACTGGGCATCGCGGACAAAATGGTCTTTCCCCTGCCAGTGACGGCCATCTGGCAGAATGGCACAATGAACGCCTTTGACAGCCCGCTGGCAGTGCTGCAGTACCCCTACCTGTCCTTTGTGGACAAGATGCGAGTGGGGTTGACCACACTCTATTTGCGGCTCACTCGAAACTGGCACGCGCTGGAGGGCATCACCGCCGAGGAGTGGCTCTTGCGCTATATCGGCCCCCACGCCTACCATGCCCTGTGGGAACCACTGCTGGCCAACAAGATGACCCGCTACTACAAAGAGGTCAACATGGCCTGGTTCTGGGCACGCATTCACAAGCGCAGCCAGCGGCTGGGCTACTATCAGGGCAGCTACCAGGTGCTGATCGATGCCCTGGTCTCACGCTCGCAGGCGCTGGGGGCGCAGATTCTGTACCGTCAGCCAGTGGCAGCTATCGCGGGGATCGACGGGGGAGTGTCGGTTAGCACGGCTTCTCAGTCAACGACCTTTGACGCGGTGGTGGCGACAGTCTCACCGAGAACCATGCTCCAGCTCACCCCGCGGCTGCCGCCTGACTATGCTCAGAGCCTGCACGGGTTGCGAAATCTCGGCGCACTCACCCTGATTCTGGCGGTGGAGCGCCAGGTGACCGACAAGTTGTACTGGGTGAACCTGCCTCAAGGCCAGTTCCCTTTTCTGGCCTTTGTCGAGCACACCAACTATCAGTCGCCGGAACACTACGGCGGCGACCACATTTTCTACCTGGGTGACTACCCGGCGCCGGACGAGCCCCATTGGAGTGCCAGCAAGGAGCAGTTGTTGGAGGAATTCCTGCCGCACCTGGTCAAGTTCAATCCGCGCTTTGACCCTTCGTGGATTCGCCGGAGCTGGCTGTTCCGCGAAGAGTATGCGCAGCCGGTGCCGCCAGTGAATCACAGTCAGCACATTCCCGCCGTGAAAACACCCATCGCTGGCCTGTATCTGGCCAGCATGAGCCAGGTCTATCCGTGGGATCGCGGCACGAACTATTCCGTTGAAATGGGCCAGAAAGTGGCTCAAATGCTAATGGCCAATCAGGTGAAAGCATGAACGAAATCTGCGTTATTGGTGTGGGGTACGTAGGTCTGGTGACCGGTGCGTGTCTGGCCGACCTGGGCAATCGGGTGGTGTGCCTGGATGTGGCCCGTGATAAGATCGAGGGGCTGAAGAAGGGCCTGCTGCCCATCTACGAGCCGGGGCTGGAAGAGATCGTGCGCCGCAACTATGAAGCCGAGCGCCTGATCTTTACCACGGATTATGACGAGGGGCTGCGGCATGCCGAGTTTGTGTTCGTGGCGGTAGGCACGCCATCCGGGCCTGACGGCGAGGCGGATCTGTCCTACCTTCGTTCGGCGGTGGTGGATATCGCCAAGCGCCTCACGCGGCCTCTGATCATCGTCAACAAGAGCACGGTGCCAATCGGCACTGGCGACCTGGTTGCCGACATCATCCGCGAGGAACGAGCTGACGCTGCCCCGTTTGTGGTGGTATCGAATCCCGAGTTCCTGCGCGAAGGGTCCGCGGTGTACGATTTCATGAATCCGGACCGCATTGTGCTCGGTTCGACTGACCGCCCTGCAGCGTGGAAAGTGGCCGAGCTCTATGCGCCGCTTTCGGCGCCGATTATTGTCACTGACTTGAGGACCGCGGAGATGATCAAGTACGCATCGAACGCTTTCCTAGCCACGAAGATCTCCTTTGTCAACGAAATGGCCAACATCTGCGAGGCGGTAGGTGCTGACGTCCAGGAAGTGACCCGGGGCATGGCCAGCGACCGCCGCATTGGTCCAGGGCACTTGGAGGCCGGGCTTGGCTGGGGCGGCTCGTGCTTTCCGAAAGATGTCAAGGCGTTGGTGCATATCGCCGCTATGCACGGCTGCCACCCGCAGATGCTGCGAGCGGTCACCGAGATCAACTATGACCAGCGCAAGCGAGTCATCATCAAGCTGCGCGAGATGCTGGGCACCCTGCGCGGCAAGACGGTGGGACTGCTGGGTCTTTCGTTCAAGCCAAACACCGATGACATGCGCGACGCTCCGGCGATAGAAGTAGTGCATTTCCTGCTGAACGAGGGCGCGAGCGTGCGAGCCTATGACCCGGTGGCGATGGACAATGCGCGAAAACTGCTGCCGCAGGTCACTTTCTGCGACAATGCCTATGCCGTGGCCGAAGGGGCCGATGCGCTGGTTCTGGTGACAGCGTGGAACGAGTTCAAGCACCTCGATATGGGGCGGATCGCACGCTCGATGCACACAGCGGTCCTGGTGGATGCGCGGAACATCTACGACAGAGCCAAGCTGCGCGAGTTGGGCTTTGCCTACTACGGAATCGGGCGAACCTGAGAACGAGCCTGCTGCCATTAGTAAACGAGCGGCGCGCGAACGCGCCGCTCGTTTTTGCTATGCGCTACCTTCGGAGTGACTGAGTGCGAGGGCCCGCAGGGGCCAGTAGACCGAGGCAAAGAGCAGGGTGAACAGAGCGGCCACCGCCCAGCCTCGCCAGTGAAGGAGCGGATGCAGAGCATAAGGCACCAGCTCCCGCACCACAGCGACAGGACGGAACACGATGTCCCAACTGTTCCAGCGCAGGAAGCGCCCGACGTAGACGCCAAAGCCGGCCATGCCCATTGCCCCCAGCGAAAAGGCCAGCCGAACCCAGCGGCCAAAGCGCGTCGCAACCGCTTGCTCCATCCAGAACACCGTGGTCAAACCGATCACCAGTCCGCTCAACCCCAGGCTGAACAGCAAGAGCCCATCATAGAGCAAGGGAATCTGACCACTCGGACGGAGGTGGATCAAGTCGGTGATCAAATAGGGCGAGTTGGGCAAAAAGACCAGCCAGCCCACCGCAGCCCAGGCTCGAACCCATAGCGGCGTGCTCGCGGGACGCGCGGCAACCCAGGCCAACAGGACCGGCACCCAGGCCAGGAACAGGTTCCATAGCACGTGCGCGTAGGTCAGATGACCGGTGTAGGCAATCCTGCCGAGCCACAGGAGACAGGGCAGCAGGCTCAGGGCTGCCAGGCTGGCGGCAGTCCTCGCGAAAGCGGTTGGATTCTGTCTCTGACCCGGGACATCAGCCATGTTACTCTCCCACATACCTACTGAGCAGTGTGAAACCCGTCCAACGCGACAGGTGGTAGGACTGCCACCTGCGCCACTCCTCATCCTGTTTCCTCGTGCTGAGACGTGCTCTGAGGTCCTTGTCCAGCACTTCGTGCACTTCACCCGTTGTTGAATTGGCCAGCTCGATCAGCGCCGGAACGGCGTCATCCGACAGGCGTGTCAGGTAGTTCACGTCGATCTTTTCCTCAACGTATTGGGAGGAGATGGAAGGGAGCAGCCCCTGGTAGCGCTGTGCGTTCTGCCTGACGATGAGCGCGTCGGGATTGAGCACATCGAGCGTTAGCACAAAGCCAAGCACGACCACGATCAGGCCCGTGCCAAAGTTGGCGCCTGGCCGCCACAGAGTCAGTCCGAACCAGGTCAGAAGCAGGCCGAGCCACACCATAAAGACGTGTACATAGATCCTGAGTTCCGTAAAGCCATAGGCCATCTCGTAGAGCAACAGCCGCCGGAACGCAGAGACGAGCATGACGCAGGTCAGGCCCACCAGAATGGTCGCGGATACCTTGAAAGCGAGGCTCGTTTTCGGGCTGTCGAGGCGCGAGATGTCGCGCAGCACATAGACCAGGCCCAACGTGAGCAGGGCCACCAGCACCAGCTCGGCGAAACCGCGACGGGCGTACTCGGCATAGGTGAACCCCGAGGAGGTGATGTTGGCCAGGCCGCCGAACAGGTAGGTCAACTGCAAGCCGACAAAGATAGCGAACAAGATGTTGACCGAGTTGATGACCACGAGCCCTTCCGTTGCGCCGATGAACCTGGGCGGCGTCAACCAGGCGGGGCTGGTGGCCGAGCCCGCTTTGCGCGCGCGTGCGGTGTAGGCCAGAGCGCCGGCCACCGGCACACCGATCAGCAGGATGACCAGACCGTGCCTCACCCAGCTCCAGAGCATGGCCAGGATATCCAGGTCAAGCAGGGCTTGGACCCACTCGGCAAAGATCAGGTCGGCTGATGTCAGCAGGGCGATGAACACCACCAGCACCGGCAAGGCCAGCAGCAGGCCACGCAAGACCGGCAGCACTCTCCCACGCGACTCTCGTGGCACCGCGACCAGGTCGCTGCGCCGCGCCTGACCCATGACGCGGATGCTGTGGTAGAGGGCCAGCCCCAGCGCCTGCAGGGGGGCCAGGATTACCTCAGGCAGCAGGAGCCGAGTCGTTGTCCTCTGAGTGAGGTACACTGCAATGAGCGACAGCAGACCAAGACACACGCACATATTGAGCAAGATCAGAAAGCCGTTGGCCCGTATCGCGGTCATTGCTGCAAACAGCAGCAGGGCCGCGGGCAGCCAGAGGTTCGACCCGATGGCACTGGCCGCCTCCCAGCGCAGCGTCAGCGCGACGCCGAGCACCAGAAGCAGGGCGAACAGGGGCACAGAGACGCCGGGCATTTTGCCATTGAACAGCAGGTCGAAAGCGAATCCCAGGAACAATCCCAGTAACAGCAGGCGTGTGGGCTGGCGCAACTGCATAACGGCCTCCTCGAGCTCAGGATGGCTGTAGCATAGATCAATCGCTGGCCGGAATCAAGCACTCGGGACCGGCTGGCCGGGCACTTGAGTGCTTGACATAGCCCGGTAGATTGGGCACAATGAGTTGATGGTCGAGCTCACACGCTTGTTGGTAGCCGAAGACAACGCCCGATTGCGTCCTGCTCTGTGCGAGGGGCTGGAAGCTACTGGCGCGGTACAGGTGGTCTTTTCCTGTGCCAGCGGCGAAGAGGCCCTCGAATACTCGCTGGCTCAGCCGGTTCAGGCGTTGCTGCTGGATGTGCAGTTGGCCGGCAAGCTCAATGGCATCGAGACGGCCACGGCGATCCGGCGTGAACTCCCCCGTCTGCCAGTGGTCTTCTACTCCATTCAGGACGACGACAACTACTACCGCGACTTTCAGCGCTCGGGAATCCTGACCCATTTTGCCTACGTGCGCAAGTCCAACTTTCTTCTGCCGACCATGCTGGTGCCGCTGATTCGCGACGCAGTGGCGGGTCGCAGCTACATCGACCCGGACATCGCCTCGCGTGTCTCGGAGGTGCGCCGCAAGGACGCGCAGGACCCAATGGCTCTGTTGGAGCCGGTGGAGCAGGCGGTCGCGCGTATGCTGGCGCAGGGCAAGACCAACGAGCAGATCGCAGCCGTGCTCGGATTTCGTGACAAACGTACTATCAGCAGGGTGAACGGCCAGATCTATGCCGCATGGGGCTTGAGCGAGAGCACCACCGACGAAAAGGTGGCGCGCACCAGAGCGTCGATCATTGCTCAGCGTGGCCGTATGCTGCGCTGGGACGAGGATGGCACACCCCGCGTGCTGAACGAGCGCGAGGAGTGGGTGCCCTGGATGGAATAGTGTGATTCAAGAGACGCTGCTTCTCTGGGCACTGGTAAGCGTGTCCCTGTTCAATACGATCCTGTTGCTGTGGCTGGGGCTCACGCTCTGGCTCACGGCGGACCGGCGCAGCCCGGGAGTAGTGATCACCAGTATTGGCTTTTTCCTCGGCAGCGCTTCTTTCATCAGCCACGCCGCCTTGCTGCTGAGCCCCGGCTTGCAGCTCACGCGCAGTACGACCCTCTGGCTCGCTGCAGGAATGACCCCGGTGGTGCTGTTGCCTTACGTCTGGTACATCGTTCTGCTCTGGTACAATGGATTCTGGACCGCGCCCGCCGGCGAGCTACGCCGAAGGCAGCTGCCCTGGCTATGGGTTGCTTCAGGGGTGATGATCGCCGGACTAGTCTGCCTGGGTCTGCTGGGCGTGCCGTTTGTACCTGTCCTCAGAGAGCTGACGCCTCTCCTCTGGCCCTTGCGTGAGTTCATAAAAACCCCGCTTCTTGGCGTTCCGCTGGTGGCGCTCGGGTTCTCGCTCTACGTGCTGCTCTGCGTGGTCCTGTCTCTCGATGCTACCTGGCACCCCGGGGGCTCGGGGCGCGTTCTGGGCGAAGTGGGTCGGGAGCGTGCTCGGCCCTGGCTGATTGTGGCTACTCTTCTGCTGCTCGTCGTAGGAGTGCTGGTGGCGGTGGTAGTGCTCTGGACGGTGACTCACACCAAGGTGGGCGGATACTACATTCTGACGCCGAACAGGATGGACGTCATCGGCCGATTCGACCTGGCCGTCTCCCTGCTTATCGGTGGTGTGACCGTGTTGCTCGGGCAGGCCATGACCGCCTACGAACTGTTCACCGGCAAGGCGCTGCCGCGTCAGGGTCTGTCCAGGCAGTGGCAGCGGGCTGCCGGGCTGGCAGCCAGCTATGGCTTGCTGATGGGCGGTGCCCTGGTCTGGGGACTGGATGAAGTCTACGCCATCCTGCTGACCGCTGTGCTGATGACGGCGTTCTTTGCCCTTCAGGCCTGGCGCTCGTTTGCCGAGTGGGAGCACGGCATGAGGCAGCTACGGCCGTTTGTGGTCAGCCAGCGCTGGTATGAGTCTCTGGTCAACCGCGATGCGGTGGCTCTCGACACCGCCGATCCATTTGAGGCCCTCTGCTCGAGCGTGCTCAATGCTTCGGTGGCCTATCTCATTCCCCAGGGAGCAACGGCGGCTCTCGTGGCGCCAATGGCCTTCCCAGGCGGTTCGACCGCAAACCTGCCCAGTCTGTCGGGACACGCCGCGGCGGATAACCCTCTGGTCGTGGCAGTCGACCCCAACACGCACTCTGGAGCGTCCTGGGCAGTTCCGCTGTGGAGCGCCAGAGGGCTGATTGGTGTGTTGCTGCTGGGGCAGCGCAAGGATGGCAGTCTGTACACGCAGGAAGAGGTGGAGATCGCGCGCGCTACGGGCGAGCGGATCATCGATACGGCCTCCAGTCTGGCTGTGTCGCAAAAGCTGATGCAGTTGCAGCGCGAGCGTATGGCCAGTGCCCAGTTGCTGGACCAGCGCACCAGGCGCGCCCTTCATGACGACGTTTTGCCGTCAGTTCATGCGGCGATGCTCGCCCTCAATGCGGGACGAGATTCGAGCGGTATCGTTCAGCAGTTATCGGAGGTCCATCAGAAGCTGGCAGAGCTGCTTCACGAGCTGCCACCAACCGTGGCCCCGGAGATTACGCGCCTGGGCCTGATCGCGGCCCTGCGCCGGTCGGTGCAGGTCGAGTTCGGGCAGTTCTTCCAGGATGTGCAGTGGGATGTAGAGCCGGGTGCTGAAGAGCAGACCGGCGCCCTGTCGCCAGCGGCGGCGGAGGTGGTCTACTTTGCCGCACGCGAGCTGGTGCGCAATGCGGCCAAGCACTCTCGCCCAGAGGCCGGGCCGGAGAATCGACGGCTGAGAATCGCTGCTCGAGCGGCCGATGGTTCGCTGCGAATCATCGTGGAGGACAACGGCGCCACCTGGCCGGCCGAGCCGAGCGGCGTTGGTCAAGGACTGTCGCTCCATGGCACCATGATGGCTGTGGTGGGTGGGACGCTCTCTATCGAGCGCGACCTGTCGGCCACGCGGGGGATCCTCTCCATTCCCCTCCAGGTCTCGTGACGCGCTGAGAAGCTTTGACTCCCCCTTGCCCCTCGGCTATACTGGCGTAGCCGATCTCCAGCGCACAAAGAGGGGCGCATGACCACGCCAGTTCGCAGCCAGTATCTGCGCATCAAGAAACGTTTCCCCGATACCATCGTGTTTTTCCGCCTGGGCGACTTTTACGAGACCTTTGACGATGACGCCCGCCTGGTGTCAGAGGTCTGCGAAATCGTCCTGACCTCCCGGCCGGTCGGCAAGGGCGAGCGGGTGCCTCTGGCCGGTGTTCCCTATCATGCCGTCGACAGCTATCTGGCCAGGCTAATCTCAGCCGGGTACAAAGTGGCCATCGTCGAGCAGACGGAGGAACAGGAAGAGAAGCGGCTCATGGCGCGCGAGGTGGTGCGAGTGGTCACACCGGGCACGGTGCTCGAGCCGGCGCTGCTGGAGGAAAAGCGCAACAACTATCTCGCGGCGCTGGTGAACGAAGGAGGCCGAATCGGGCTGGCCTTTGTCGACATCACCACGGGCGAGTTCCGCACCACGCAGTTTGATGGCTCCGATGCCATTCAGGAATGCGAGCAGGAGCTGGCCAGGCTCGCCCCGGCGGAAGTGCTGGTTGACGAAAAGGCGGTTCTCCCTCCGCGGTGGGCTGAAGCACACCACTGGACAGTCTACCCGCGATGGCATTTTGACCAGGACAACGCCGAACGTGCCCTGCTGAGCCACTTTGGCGTTAGTTCTCTTCGGGGCTATGGCTGTTCCTCGGCACCGTTCGCCGTGGCGGCTGCGGGCGCGATCGTGCAGTACCTGGAGGAAACGCAAAAGGCCGCCCTGCAGCAGCTCGTGACGCTTTCGACCTATTCAACGCAATCCTTTATGACCCTTGATGCGGCGACCAGGCGCAACCTGGAACTCACCTCCACCATTCGTGGCGGGTCAGCCAGGGGCTCGCTGTTGGGCGTGCTGGACGATACGCGCACCGCGATGGGCGCACGCCTGCTGCGTCAGTGGGTCAGCCAGCCCTTGCTGGAGGTTTCGGCTCTCGTGGCCCGGCAGACCGGCGTACAGGCTTTGGTGGACGATGTCGCCCGGCGCACTGCCCTGCGCAGCCAGCTCAAGGAAGTGGGCGACCTGGAAAGGCTCATCAGTCGCACCGTGCAGAAAGTGGCCGGCCCACGCGAGTTGATGGCTTTGCGCGATTCGCTGGCCGCGGTTGAGCACATCATCGCGGGTCTGCAGGGACTGGAGCCATCAGAGGCGCAAGCCTTGCCCATCCACAAGCTGGATGCCTGCCCCGAGGCGGCGAGCGTCATCACGCAGGCCATCGTGGCTGACCCGCCGGCGACTCTGGCCGCCGGCGGGGGGATCGCTCCCGGGTTCTCGGCCGAGCTGGATGCTGTGCTGGGTGCCTCGAACGGGGCCAAGAGCTGGGTAGCGGGACTGGAACGTCAGGAACGCGAGCGGACTGGAATCCGCACTCTCAAGGTGGGCTACAACAAGGTCTTTGGCTACTACATCGAGGTGACCAAACCGAACCTGGATGCAGTGCCCAAGGACTATGTGCGCAAGCAGACGTTGGTCAACGCGGAGCGTTTCATCACGCCGGAGCTGAAGGAGCAAGAGTCGCTCATTCTGAACGCCGAGGAGCGTCGGGATGAACTGGAACGGCAGATCTATGGTCAGGTGCTGACGCAGGTTTCGTCATATGCCGGGCGTATCGCGGCCACAGCTCAAGCCATCGCTGCGATCGACGTCTCCGCCGCGCTGGCCGAGGTGGCCCAGCGCAATCGCTACGTCCGTCCGACGCTGAACGACAGCGGGACCGTGCGTATCGTCGGTGGCCGGCATCCGGTGGTGGAGCTCATGCTTCACGACGAGCCCTTTGTGCCCAATGACACCCTGCTGTCGCCGCAAGAGACCATCCTGGTCATCACCGGACCGAACATGTCCGGTAAGAGTACCTACTTGCGGCAGGTCGCCCTGATTGTGCTGATGGCGCAGATCGGCTCCTTCGTGCCCGCGACGTCAGCCGAGATTGGTCTGGTCGACCGCATCTTTACGCGGGTGGGTGCCCAGGACGAGATCAGTGCCGGCCAGAGCACCTTCATGGTCGAAATGGTCGAGACGGCCAACATCCTCAATCATGCCACCGGCAAGAGCCTGCTCATCCTGGACGAAATCGGCCGCGGGACGAGCACCTACGACGGGATTTCTATCGCCTGGGCGGTGGTGGAGTACATCCACAATCACCCTCGTCTCCAGGCCAAAACCCTCTTTGCGACGCACTACCACGAGCTGATCGAGCTGGCGCGCTTCCTGCCGCGTATCCGCAACTTTAACGTGGCTGTGGCTGAGGAAGGGGACAGGGTCGTCTTCCTGCGTCGGATTGTGCCCGGCGGGGCGGACCGCAGCTATGGTATCCATGTGGCGCAGATGGCCGGGCTGCCCAGGACGGTAGTGCATAGGGCCGAGGAGATCCTGCACAATCTGGAGCAGGAGCTGCAGCGGTCTCCGGCCGGGAGTCTACCCCGACGAGTGAGTGAGGCCCAGCAGTTGCCGCTGTTCGAAACGGGGAGCCCTGCGCTGGAGGAACTGCGCGAACTGGATGTGAGCGCAATGTCGCCGCTGGAGGCCATCAACAAGCTGTTTGAGCTGCAGGGCCTGGCCAAGCGCCAGCAATCTCGATAGGATGTAGAGGAGAGACAGGTGATCGATGCTCTGACGAGGTGCGGGCCGGTACTGGCCGCACTGCTGGCCACGCTTTTCACTTGGGGGCTCACGGCGCTCGGTGCTGCGGCGGTGTTTGTCGCCCGTGATTTCTCCAAGCGCACCATGGACACAATGCTCGGCTTTGCGGCAGGGGTGATGATCGCCGCGTCCTACTGGTCCCTGCTGGCCCCGGCCATCGAGATGTCGCAGGGCGGCAGCGTCCCCGCCTGGTTTCCCGCACTGGTGGGTTTCATCGCGGGCGGCGTGTTTCTGCGAGGGATCGACCTGGTGCTGCCGCACCTTCACCCTGGTGCGCCGGAATGTGAGGCGGAGGGCCTGCCCAGTACGTTCAAGCGTATCACGCTGCTGGTGCTGGCCATTACAATGCACAACTTTCCCGAGGGGCTGGCGGTTGGCGTGGCGTTTGGCGCTACCGCAGCGGGACTGCCCTCAGCCAACATGGCGGGGGCCATAGCGTTGGCCCTCGGCATTGGCATCCAGAACTTTCCAGAGGGCATGGCGGTATCCATGCCGCTGCGGCGCGAAGGGATGTCACCGGTCAAGAGCTTTTGGTACGGCCAGCTCTCTGCGGTCGTGGAGCCAATCGCGGCGGTCATCGGGGCAGCGGCGGTGCTGGTGGCACAGCCCATCCTGCCCTATGCTCTGGCCTTTGCCGCCGGAGCGATGATCTTTGTCGTGGTCGAAGAGCTGATACCCGAGTCGCAGCGCGGCGGAAACACGGACTGGGCTACGATGGGCGCCATGCTCGGTTTTGCGGCGATGATGGTGCTGGACGTGGGTCTGGGCTGACCGGAGACGATGAAGGTTACTTGGCCAGAGCGTCGGCCAGCTTGAGAAGACTCAAGTCTAGGCACTTCTTGGTCGCCGCGACCTCAGCCAGCGGCGTGGCCTGGATCTCGCCGTGCAGCAAGCCCATCAGGATACCGTGTTCGCCAGCGGCGAGCCGTTGCACAGCCGCCGCGCCAAGGCGGGTGGCCAGCAGTCTATCGTAAGCGCCGGGCGCGCCGCCCCGTTGCACGTGCCCCAACGTGGTGGCCCTCAGCTCAAACCCCAGTCTCTCCCGATGAACCTTAAAGTACTCCAGCAAGCCCTCGGCGTTGTATTTGGCTCCTTCGGCGACAACGATGATGGCGTGTGACTTGCCCCGGCGATAGCTGTCGCGCAGCTCGGTGGCGATCGCCTCGGGATCGCTTTCCACCTCGGGGATGACCACGGCTTCGGCGCCGCCAGCGATGGCCGACATCAAGGCCAGATAGCCGCAGTCTCGGCCCATCACCTCGACGATGAACGCCCGCTGATGTGAAGAGGCGGTCACCTTGAGCCGGTCAATCGCCTCCAGAGCGATGTTGAGGGCGGTGTCCACGCCGATGGTGATCTCTGACCCGTACAAGTCGTTGTCGATGGTAGACGCCACTCCCACTACAGGAAAGCCCATCTCTGAAAGGGCGTTGGCGCCGGCCTGCGAGCCGTTGCCGCCGATCACTACCAGGGCGTCAATGTCGTGTTGAGCAAGCGCTCGCAGCGCCCGCTCGCGGCCTTCGATGGTGCGGAACTCGGGGCAGCGGGCGCTGCCCAGGATGGTGCCGCCCTGCTGGATGATGCCGCTGACACTGCGGGCGCTGAAGGGTTCGATGTCGCCCGCAATCAGCCCGGCATAGCCCTGGGACACCGCGGAGACACGCAGATTCAGGGCCAGACTGGTGCGAGTGACCGAGCGGATGGCGGCGTTCATGCCCGGAGCATCACCACCACTGGTCAAGACAGCAATATGGTTCATCATGCCCTCCGTACGGTCGCCAACGCTGAAGGCGAGTCGCAGCGACCGCTGCCAACGGCGAGTATAGCCGCGTGTGGCTGCGGGGTCAACCAGCCTTGGGTCTTGGGCCTGCGATGGGCTATAATCGTCTATCTTCGCGGTGCTAGAGAGGCAGGTTCCAGCAATGGAAGTAGGCATCGTCAGGCAAGTTGACATAGAACACGAGATGAGAACGGCGTACCTGGATTACGCTATGAGCGTAATCACCGCACGTGCTCTCCCCGATGTTCGTGACGGTTTGAAACCCGTGCAGCGGCGAATCCTCTACGCCATGGAGGATATGGGCCTGCAGCACGACAAGCCCTACAAGAAAAGCGCCCGCATCGTGGGAGAAGTGCTGGGCAAGTACCATCCTCACGGCGATATGGCGGTCTATGATGCTATGACCCGGTTGGCGCAGGACTTTACGATGCGTTATCCCCTGGTGGACGGCCAGGGCAACTTTGGCTCGGTCGACGGAGACAACCCGGCGGCCATGCGCTACACCGAGGCAAGGTTGTCGGCCGTTGCGGCCGAGTTGCTGGCGGATCTCGACAAGGACACGGTCGACTTTAGCGACAACTTTGACGGTACGCTGAAGGAACCGACGGTGCTTCCCGCCCGTCTGCCGAACCTGCTGCTCAACGGGGCTTCGGGCATCGCGGTAGGGATGGCCACCAATGTGCCACCGCACAACCTGAGCGAGCTGGCGGACGCCATTGCCTACCTGGTTGACAACTGGCGTCGGGTAGAGTCGGTGGCGGTTGATGAGCTGCTTGACCTGGTGAAGGGCCCCGACTTTCCTACCGGCGGCACGATCCTCGGCCTGGAGGGTATCCGCGGCGCTTATGCCACCGGGGCAGGCAATGTCGTGGTGCGGGCCAAAGCGCACTTTGAGGACGCTGGCGGAGGCAAGTCGCTGATCATCGTCACCGAGCTGCCCTATCAGGTAGGCAAGGCGGCCCTGATCGAAAAGATCGCCGAGCTGGTGCGCGAGAAAAAGATCGATACGATCTCGGACCTGCGCGACGAGTCGGACCGCCAGGGCATGCGAATGGTGGTCGAGTTAAAGCGGGGGGCAGAACCCAGACCGACGCTGATGGATCTCTACCGCTACACGCCGATGCAGAGCACCTTCAATGCCAATATGCTGGCGCTGGTCGATGGCGAGCCGCGGGTCCTGTCGCTGCGCCGCGCTCTGCAGTTGTTCATCGAGCACCGTCAGGAGGTTATCACCCGGCGCACGCGCTTTGAGCTGGAGCGGGCCAGGATGCACGCTCATATTCTGGAAGGCTTGACCAAGGCCCTCGACCACCTGGATGCCGTGATCAAGACCATCCGTGAGTCTCAGACGGCCGACACGGCGCGACAGAATTTGATGACCAGGTTCAAGTTTAGCGAGATTCAGGCCCAGGCCATTCTCGACCTGCAACTGCGCCGGCTGGCAGCGCTCGAGCGGAAAAAGATCGAGCAAGAGTATGCCGACACACTAAAGCGAATCGAGTATCTGGAGAACCTGCTGGCCAACCCCAAGAAGATCCTGGGGCTGGTCAAGTCCGAGGCCCTGGAGCTAAAGGAGCGCTACGGCGATGCACGTCGCACGCGCATCTCGGCCAAAGAGGCAGAACAGATCCAGGTACAGGACCTGATTCCCGAGCAAGACACCTACGTGGGGATCACCCAGAAGGGGCAGATTCGCCGCGCGGCGGAAGCTGGCGAGTTCTTCTCGGCGACCGGACGCGATGCCACGGTCGGACTTGCTGCCACGAACACCCTGCACAGCGTGCTGCTCTGCACCGACAAGGGACGTTGCTTCACCCTGCAGGTGCATCAAGTACCCGAGTCGCAAACCGGCGGAGTACCGCTGGCGAACGTGCTGAACCTCGAGCCAGATGAGTCGGTGCGGGCGCTTGTCGCCGCGCCATCGTTTGCCGAGGGTGCTTTTCTGACCCTTTGTACCAGCCTCGGGCGCGTGAAGCGCATCGCCATCAGCGAGTTTGCCTCGGTCAGGGCCGGAGGGCTCATCGCGATTGGCCTTGAGCCGGGCGACGAGCTCAGATTCGCTCTCGTAACCTCCGGCGGCCAGGAATTGACCATCGTGACTGCGGGGGGCCAGGCGCTGCGCTTTGGCGAGGATGAGGTGCGCCCGATGGGCCGCGGAGCCGGCGGCGTGAACGGGATCAAACTCGACGAGGGCGATGAAGTGGTCGCCCTGAACTTGGTCAAGCCCGGAGCGGCCCTCGCTGTGGTGAGCGAAAAGGGCTGGGCGAAGCGGACGCCACTGGCCGAGTACCCACTGCAGGGCAGATATGGCAAGGGAGTGGTGGCGCTGCCAGCCAAGTACCTTGCGCAGACCGGCAAACTTGTAGCGGCCACGGTGGTGGCTGAGGGGGATGATCTCGGCGTGGCTACCTCCAGTGGAGCAACCATACGAATGGCTGCCGGCACAGTCGGTGTGGCCGGGCGGGCTCTGCGCGGGTCGCCTCTGCGCGGCCTGCGCTCCTCAGAGCGAGTGATAGCGATGGTGGCGGTGCCAGGACGTGCCCAGACCGCTGGCGCTTCTCCAGCCACCAAGGCCAAACCCGAGCCGGCCACCAGGGTCAAGAAGGCCTCCACTACCAGTCGGCCCAGGCCCAAGGCGCCGGCGAAGACAGCGTCAACGGCCGCGTCGAAGAGGAAGCGGAAGAGCCGCTAGCGGTTTGCTTGGCAAGTCGCGTCGACAGCGGGCAGCCGGGCGAGCGCAGGGGTGAGGTGACAGAGGCAGCCATGAATGTTCGAGAACTGATCAGGAGAGGTCCCGGCCAACTGCTCGAGTTCTTTCTTGACCCGGAGGCTGAGACGCTGGCGGAAACGTTGGTGTCGCTGGCCAATGCTGACGGCGGGACAATCCTCGTCGGGCTTGATGCCAGCGGAGAACAACAGCGGGATCTGGCTCCGGAGCACCTGGAGGCAGTGCTCACTCACGCCCAGGGCCTCTGCCGGCCAATCGTGGCCTGCGACTGGCAACCATTGGAAGCTGACGGCAATCCGGTCACGGCGATCATCGTCCCTCGGAGCCCGGACCTGCACAGCCTCAGCGACGGAAGGGTTCTTCTGCGGTCAGGGAGCAGAAATCGCCCCCTCAGCGGAGAAGAAATCCGGCATCTGGCGTCAGCCAAGGGGACGGGCGATTTCGAGCAACAGCCAAGTTCGGCCTCACTGGCCGACCTCGATGAGCAGCTCATCGCCGACTTTGCCGGCCGGCGCAGGCAGCGTGGGGCCCGCGGAGAAAAGCTCGAGGGCTCGGCACTGCTCGAAGACAGCGGAGCCATCGGACCCGGCGCCACGCCCACCATGGCCGGGCTGCTGCTCTTTGGCCGCGAGCCGCAGCGCTTTCTCCCACAGGCCGGGGCGGTGCTGGTGCACTTTGCCGGCACTTCAGCGGGCGGCCGAGATGGCCAGCCAGGATACTCCAGGCGAGAAGAGGTCGACGGCCCTATGGGGCGCGTCATTGAGCGCCTGTGGGAGCTCATTCAGGAAGAGATGAGGCACGCCTCGGTCATCAACGGGCTGCGCCGTGAAGAGCAGCCAGAGTATCCGCTGCCCGCAGTGCGCGAAGCAGTGGTGAACGCTGTGGCCCACCGCGACTATCGGCTGGCCGGCCGGCGCATTGAAGTGCGCATGTTTGACGACCGGCTGGAGATCATCAGCCCCGGCGGGCTGCCTGGCCACATCACCCTGGACAACATCGTCGAAGAGCATTTCTCCCGCAACCCTCGACTGGTGAAGGGGCTGTACTACTGGGGTTTTATCGAAGAGCTGGGGCTGGGTATCGACCGGATGATCGACGAGATGTTGCAGGCCGGCCACCCCGCACCGCAGTTCGAGGCTACGCCGTTCACCTTCAAAGTGACCCTGTACAACGCCCGCGAGCGTGCGGCGAGCAAATGGGAGACACTGCTCTCGGAGCGACAGCTCAAGGCGCTCCACTACCTCCGCGACCACGACCGCATCACGAATCGTGAGTACCACGAGCTGTGCCCGGACGTCAGCGCCGAAACCTTGCGCCTTGACCTGGTCGATATGGTTGAGCGAGGCGTTCTCTTGCGAATCGGAGACAAGAAGGGCACCTACTACATCCTCAAGTAGGGAGCCATTTTTCCCAAACGATATCCCAAGTATCCCAAGAGAGGGCCCTCCCTCAGGATTTTGCACTGGTGACAAACGGCTTATAATTGCCGTCCTGAACCGCTGCTGGCCACGGGAAGATGACCAGCATCAACTACCAGAACCACGCGAAAAGTGCGAGGAGGACTCGATGTCGCTTCTTTCCATCCCAGTAGCAGGTGGCTTGGTTTCCATTGCCGCCGCTGTCTTGCTCTATTTGCGGCTCAAGAAGGCGAGCATCAGCTCCGCCAGGATGGCGGAGATCGCTAACGATATCTCCACCGGCGTGCAAGCCTATCTCACCAGGCAAACCAGGACGATCCTGACCGTAATGCCTTTCCTGGCCGTGCTGCTGGGGCTGTGGCTCGGGTGGGGGGTAGCGATCACCTTTGTTCTGGGCGTTGTCGCCTCTTTGGCCACCAGTCTGCTGGGAATGAACGCGGCAGTGCGAGCCAACGTCAAGACGGCTCAGGACGCGTCTCAATCGGCCACCAAAGCCTTCCTGACGGCCGTCTATGGCGGTTCGATCATGGGCTTTTCCATCACCGGCCTCAGCCTGGTGGTGCTGTCCATCCTGTACCTCGTCTTCCGTGACCCTGAGCCGATGGTAGGCTTTGGGTTTGGGGCCAGCCTGGCTGCCCTCTTTGCCCAGATTGGCGGCGGCATCTTTACCAAGTCGGCTGATGTCGGCGCTGACCTCGTGGGCAAAATCGAAAAGAACATCCCCGAAGATGACCCGCGGAACCCGGCGGTGGTGGCCGACCTGGTGGGCGACAATGTCGGCGACTGTGCCGGACGAGGCTCGGACCTCTTTCAGACGTTCAGCGATGACATCATTACCGGCATGATCGTGGCCCTCGTCTATGAACCCAAGTACGGGCCTCTGGTGGTGTTCCTCCCGTTCTTGCTGCAGTGTGCGGGGATCATCTCCTCCCTGATCGGCGTTCTGTCCATTCGCTGGTTCAAGCAGCGCAAGCCAGAATCGGCGTTCAACATGGGCATGGCCGTGACCACCGTGATTGCTATGGCGACGTCGCTAGCCGTATGCCAGTTCCTTCTGCACGACCTGCGCATCTGGGTGGCGGTGTTCCTTGGCATCGTGGTGACTCTGGTAGCCTCCATTTCGACGCGCTACTATGCGGGGTCTCACAGCCGACCAGTGCATGAGATTGCGGAGGCTTCCAAGCGCGGTGTGGCTCTGAACATCATCACTGGCCTGGCCTACGGGCTGCAGAGCCCGCTGGCCTCGATCGTGATGATTGTTGCTGCCGTTGCCGGTTCCTATGCGCTGTCGGGGAACCTGCTGTTGGCCGTTGTGGCGGTGAACATCGGTACGGATTTGCTTATCGGCTACATCATGACCGCGGATGCGTATGGCCCGATCATGGACAATGCTTCGGGCATCGCCGAGATGTCGGGGGCAGAAGAAGGGGTGGTCCGTTCGCTTTCGTCGCTGGATGCTGTAGGCAACACGATGAAAGCCACGACCAAGGCCTATGCCATGTCCTCGGGGACGGTGACCTCCTTCGTGTTGTTCGCTACTTTCTTCCGCCTGATCAAGCTGGACAGCATCAACGTGTCGGCGCCCTACGCCATCGCCTTCCTGTTCCTGGGCATCTCGATTCCCTACCTGATTTCGTCGCTGCTGATCGGGTCGGTGGCGCGGACGGCGATGCAGATGGTGGATGAAGTCCGCCGCCAGTTCGCTACCATCAAAGGCATTATGGAGCGGGTGGCCAAGCCAGACTATGCTGCCTGCGTCGACATTGCCACCAGGAATGCCCTGCGCGAGATGACGCTGCCGGGTCTGATCAGCATCGTCGTTCCGGTAGCCGTAGGCCTGGCCTTTGGCGGCCCGGCCCTGGGAGCGCTGTTGATCGGTTCAGTGACCAGTGCGGCGCTGCTGGGCCCCTTCTTTAACAACGTCGGGACTGCGTGGGACAATGCAAAGAAGATCATCGAGGTACAAGGGGACAAGGGCAGCCCTGCCCACCAGGCGGCGGTCTCGGCTGACACCATCGGCGACCCGCTCAAGGACGTGGCCGGGCCTTCGCTGCTAATCTTCATGAAGCTGGTCGGTATGGCTGCATTGCTGATTGCCGAGGCAATGCACTAGCTCCACAAATGTCAAGCCCCCGCTCAGGTTGAGCGGGGGCTTTTTCTTGCCTCGGCCACAAAGCGCTCGAGGATGCGCCTGTGTCTTGCGTCGCGGCCGGCCAGCTCTTCGGGGTGCCATTGCACGCCGAGCACAAAGCAACCGGGAGCCTCCGCTGCCTCGATGAGCCCGTCCGGCGAATAGGCACCGGGCCGCAACTCCGCTGCCAGGTCGTCGATGCACTGGTGATGCAGGCTGTTCACTTCCAGGGGGCCCCTGCCGACGATGCTGCTCAGCAGCGTGTCGGGGCAAACCTCGACCGTATGGGCGGGGTAGTCTCTGGGGTAACTGCGTCGCAGCTCGTGGCGGACTGGGGAGGGTCTCTGACGTGGAATGTCCTGAACCAGAGTGCCGCCCATGGCGACATTGAGGACCTGCAGCCCGCGGCAGATGGCAAGAATGGGCAGACCGATAGCGAGGGCCTTGCGGGTGAGAAAGAGCTCCACGGTATCTCTAGAGCGGTCGCTGCTGCCGGGGCTGTCGATTCGCTCCCGTCCGTAATGTCTGGGATCCACGTCGTCGCCGCCCGAGAGCAAAAGACCATCGAGGTGGGAGAGGATTGACTCGAGTGCCTCTTCCTGCTCGAGCAACGGGATCAGGACTGGTGCTGCTCCCGCCAGACCGAGGGCCCGGCAGTACTGCTGCCCCACGGCATATCGCTGGTACCCGCTGTGGGTGCGTGCGTTCCCGGAACAGGGCAGGCCAATCAGTGGTTGCATGAGCTCCCTCTTGGTCGGTTTACTGCGCGCGATGCGGCCAGGCAGGCAACTATGCCTCGGCGGCTACCGTTGATGAGCTCTGGACAGCAAGCTGGCCAGACCGACCAGACATCCTGGCGGCGACGGATGAGGCGACGGCCCGGGCTGCGATGGGGTTCCCTGGTACGCAGAGACCGCATCAGCTCGCCCGCTGCCCTGGGCGTTCTCATCCTGTCCCAGTTTGACGGCGGTGGTCATCAGGCGTTGCTTGAGCTGGGCAGGGCTCAATTCGGGAAAGGCCTGCAGCAGAATTGCCGCCAGGCCGGCCGCGTGAGGGGTGGCCATACTGGTCCCCGATGCGCGAGTGTAGAGTGCGTCGACCGGCGTACCCATGGTTGTGCCCTGAGCCCGACAGGAGGCGATGTTGACGCCTGGCAGAAGGACGTCCGGTTTGACTCGGCCGTCCGCGGTCGGACCTCTGGCGGAGAAGCTGGCAATCGAATCGTCGTTCCCGCTGGCGCCGACGGTCAGCACTCGCCTGGCGCAGCCGGGAGGGCCGACCGAGGATGCGGTGGGGCCGTAATTCCCAGCGGCAACGCAGACCATGAGGCCTGCGTCTATGGCAGCATCACAGGCTGTGGAAAGGGCGTCGGTGCCATCGCAGGGCCCGACACCACCCAGTGACAGATTCACTACCTTGACATGTTGCTGCATGGCCCATTCGAGGCCGGCGATGACCTCACTCATATAGCCAGAGCCGTCACCATGCAGCACTTTGGCGATGTAGAGCAGCGCCCTGGGCGCGACACCGCGATAGCGACTGCCGGAACCGGCGAGGATCCCCGCAACGTGAGTCCCGTGGCCGTGGTTGTCATTTGGCCCCTCGCCAGTGAGGTCCTCCATCGCCGCGATGCGCCCGGCAAAGTCAGGATGGCTGGGGTCGATGCCCGTATCGATGACGGCGACGGGCACGTTCTCGCCAGCGTAGCCGGCCGCCCAGACCTGCGGCGCGCGGATGTGCGGGACGGAAACGTCGAGGCAGGTGTGCACGATCAGGTCCGGCCAGATCGTCTCCACCGCCGGATCAGCCGCCAGGAGGCGTGCCTGCTCTGAAGAGACGCACATCGCTGACGCAGACAGGAGCGAAAAGTGCCTGGCTCTGATGGAGCCCAGCAGGGGCCGGCTGGTTATGGCCAGGTCGGGTTTGTAGCGAACGATCACCCGGTGTTCTGGCGGAGATGCAGGGTTGGACATTGCGGCCAAGAGGGCACCATTGATCTTACCGTCCGTCATTGCGGCTCCCTTCCGATGGACGTCGCTGTGTCGAGACCTTGCGGTCCGGCTCCACCGATACCACCCACCCTTCCCTGCGGATTCGCTCGGCCGTTTCGGCCGATGCAGATACAACCAGCGCGTTGATCAACGCCAGGCGCCTGATTACCGTAGCCTTGAGAGAGGCAACGCGCTCGGCTGCACTGCCCAGGTCGCCTCGGACACGCACGATCATTCTGCCGGACTCACCGGTCGATTTCGCTGGCATTCTCCGGGTCCCTTTCTCTGAGCGGCACGATTGACTCTGCAGCGTCAGGCACAGAAGTGGCAACCACCATGGCTACCGCGTTGTCTCGGGAGTGTGAGAGGCTGATGGCGAACTCGTGCAGGCCCAGGCAGGCCGCACGCCGGGCAGCGCGCCCGTGCAGGAGCACCAGGGGCTTGCCGAGTGGATCGGCGAGGATCTCCATCTCGCGCCAGGATACTCCGAACAGGCCGGTTCCGAGGGCCTTGGAGACGGCCTCCTTGCCGGCGAAGCGGGCGGCGAGCTCTGGTACGCGTCCCCGGCACAGCAAGAGCTCCGCGTCGGTATAGATATGAGCCAAGAAGCGCCCGTTCCAACGAGCGATGGCCCGAGCGATGCGTTCTATCTCGATCAGGTCTACTCCGGTGCTCACGTTCACCTGAGGTCACCCTGTCTGCAGAGTCTGGTGCCCGGAGTATACCAGCGGAGTGGCAGCTTGCCAAGAGGACTGGAGTGTGCTACCCTCTCACTAGTGGCTGGAAGGAGCTGGGGATGGACAAAGAGAGGGTGGGCTTTATCGGGCTGGGCATTATGGGCGGGCCGATGGCGACACATCTCGCCACGGCTGGCTATCCGCTGACGGTCTATAACCGCACGGCAGCCAGGATGGAGCCATTGCTTGCTCTGGGGGCCAAGCCGGCGTGCTCCTGCCAGGAGTTGGCCGCTCAGTCGGACATTGTGGTGTCGATGGTCTCGGACTCGCCGGATGTCGAAGAGGTGTACCTGGGACCGAGAGGTGTGCTGAGAGGCGCCAGACGGGGCAGCCTGCTCATTGACATGTCTACCATTTCGCCGCGGGTGGCAATCAAGATCTCAAAGAGCGCAGCAGAGGCCGGGTGCGCTATGCTCGACGCTCCAGTGTCAGGCGGAGATGTGGGTGCTCGCAACGCAACCCTGTCCATCATGGTGGGGGGAGAGAGCAGCGACCTGGAACGCGCCCGCCCCGTTCTCGAGTGTATGGGCAAGCCCACGCTTTGCGGACCGGCCGGGGCGGGACAGACGGTCAAGGCCTGCAACCAGATCGCGACGGCGCTTCACCTGGTGGCTATGTCCGAGGCGCTGGTTCTGGCTCGAAAGGCGGGCGTCGATCCGGAAGTAGTGCTGAAGGTCCTCGGCGCCGGTTACGCACAGTCCCGGGTGATGGATGTGCGCGGCCCCAGGGTGATCAAGGGCGACTTTGCGCCAGGATTCAAGGCCAGGCTGCATGCCAAAGACCTCAACATCGTCCGCGAGACAGCGCGTGAGCTGGGGTGTGCATTGCCGGCCACCGCCCTGGCGCACGAGCTGCTTACCGCTGTCGTCGCGAACGGCCTGGGTGAGCTAGACCATTCCGCGGTAATCCGGGTGCTGCAGTCTTTGGCCGGAGTGCAACCGGAAGCGAAAGCCTGAGGGCGGCTCCTGTGGTATAATCGTGAGGAGTGGGGAGCACTGAGCCGGGAGGGCATATGCAGTTCGCTACAGCGGCAGCCACGATTGAGCAAGAGGTCGCACGGACGCTTTCTACCGTTCAGGAGGCCGAGGTTCAGGCCTTTCTGCGGGCAATTCAGAATGCTCGCAGCATCTTTGTGTTCGGTGCGGGCAGGGTAAGCATGGTTGCGCAGACCTTTGCCATGAGGTTGTCGCAGCTTGGCCTCAGGTCGGTGTGGGTGGGTGACGCAACGATGCCGCCGATTGGTCCGGGTGATCTGCTGCTGGTCTGCTCAGGATCAGGCGAGACGGTTACAGTGCGGGTCGTGGCCGAGCTGGCCGTCAAGCGAGGAGCGGAGGTGGCCACGGTGACGCGCGAGCCCCAGGCGTCGATCGGGCGCTTGTGCAAGGTCGTGGTGACCCTGGGAGGAAAGACGCCCACGGGAGGAAATCCGCCGCCCTCGCAGCAGCCTCTGGTGAGCCTGTGGGAGCAGAGCCTGCTGGTGCTCCTGGATGCAATCGTGATGATGCTGATGGAGCGGCTGAGTCAAACCTCAGCGACGATGAAGCAACGCAGTATGAATCTCGAGTAGCTTCAGACCTGGCACCGGAAGAGACAAGACCCGACCTCTGGTAGAGGCCGGGTCTTGTTTTGGTCACTGCGATTGCCCTGCGGCGGAGCTAGAAGGCGACTGCCTTGGAGCTCTCCCACAGTCCGTGAATGTTGCACATCGCGACGGCAAGCACGGTGCCCGGAGCGTTGACCTTCATCGAGAAGGCGGCCTCGGGGTGCGTGTACACGGGGCCCTGATTGGCGCCCTTGACCGCTTCGCCATGAGCGTTGAACTCGAAGCGGCCGACGTGGTACACGAACTTGTCTCCGTCGGGCTGGAAGTAGACGTCGATCCAGCTAATGTGGTGTTCGGTGGTGTTCGGGTGGGGGATTTCCTTGCCGACGGCCACCTTGACCAGGAACATCTTGTCCGCCTCGACCTTATCGGGGCAGTCGATCACGGGGACGTGCTTTTCGGCCTTCCAATCGGCAGTCTGGATGCGCTCACCAAGTCTCATTTCACCCTCCTTGTCATAACTGCAGTGAAAGGTAACGCGCTAGTCGACCGGCTCGAACATGTCCTTGCCAACACCGCACTCGGGGCATACCCAGTCGGCTGGCAGGTCTTCGAAAGCGGTGCCGGGCTTGATACCGTGCTTCGGGTCTCCCTTGGCGGGGTCGTAGACATAGCCACAAACGGTGCACTCGTACTTTTTCATCTCTTGTCTCCTCCTTGAATTCGGACATTCCCGCGGCTATTATCACGGTACAGGGTCAAGTTGTCAAGGCATCCGAAGAACTCGGTAGGGCGGCAAACCCGAGGACGTGCTTGAAACGTCGCAGGACGCGGAGCAGCGGTGCGCCGAGGAAGAGGACCAGTCCCGCATTGCCCGCGGCGCGCCAAAAGTCCCACCACAGGGATGTGGTTGCATAGAAGGCGCCATAGCGACGCAGGCCCTCGATGAATCTCAGCCCTGGCTCCCAGTTCTGTCCCGGATTGGCCTGCATGGCCGAGACATAAGGCCAGAACCAGAGATTCATAATGGCGCCGAAGGCGAATCCCCACAGCGTCACCCACGCCGCGAGCATCACCAGTTCCATTCGGCGCCAACGCCGCAAACTCGGCAGCCATCCGGAGGACAACCCAATCCAGCCGGTGGCCAGCATCTGGTAGGGCAGCCAGGGCCCAACCCCGCCGCCGATCAGAGCAGAGACCAGCAGCGAAAGCACACCCATCAGGAAGCCAAAGGTGCTGCCATAGACATAGCCACACAGGGCCAGCAGGAAGAAGATGGCCGAGAAGCCAGCAGGTCCCGGAACGGCCCGCAGAACGGCATTCACTGCGCTGAGCACGCCCAGGACGGCGATGGTGCGAGCGCTCATCTGACGGCTGGTGAGGTTGGCCACGACGATGACCGTGCAGAGCAGCGTCAGAACGAGCGTCACCAGCGGTGCATCGTCGGCGTGAGCCGCGGCAGTAGGACCGGGCTGGATGCCAGAGCTGAAGAACGGGTAGGCAAAGGCAGCAATGCCAACCAGCGTGGCCAGAATTAAGACGAGGGCGTTGGCCCAACGCTCAATCCGCATGGGCATAAGCCTCGAGTACATCGGACACGGTGAGCAGGCCCGAGTCAAACAGCCTGGCTACCTGAGTAGCGAACGCTGGCGCTTCAGCCATGGCCTCCGCCGGTGGCGCGTCGACCACAATGCGGCCCTCGCTCATGATGACAATGCGCCCGGCACACTCAGCGGCCAGCTCGGTGTCGTGGGTCACCAGGATGACCGTTCTGCCAGAAGCGGTTTGTGCTTTGAGAAAGCGAGCAAGGGTCTGTTTCTCGAGTGGATCCAATCCCCTGGTGGGTTCGTCGAGGAGCAGCGTGTCCGGTTCCGCCACCAGAATGGCCGCCAGAGCCGCTCTCTGGCGCTCGCCAACACTGAGAGAGCGCGGGTAGCGGTCGCCCAGCCGGGATAGGCCAAGCTGGTTCAGCCATTGGTTCGTATCGGCTGGAGGCAGCCGGTGCGCTTTGCGGGTGAACTCGAGTTCCTCTCTGACCGAGTCGGCAAAGAGCAGGCTGCCCGGGTCCTGCGGGACGTAGCCCACATGTCGAATCAGCTCATCCAGTTGGGTCCGCGACGTGTCCATGCCGTGCACGAGGACGGAGCCCATCTGGGGGGTGATCAGACCGACCAGATGTTTGAGTAGAGTGGTCTTGCCCGAACCGTTGCGACCCATCAGCGCGATCAGCTCGCCCTGACGTGCCTGAAAGTCGATGCCCTTGAGCGCGGCAGAGGTCATGTCTTTGAATGTCCCGTTCGAGTTGTAGCTGTGGTACAGCCCCTGGACCTGGAGGACCACCGGAGCCGGCGAGCCAACGAGGGTCTGGTGGGCCACGTAGGCTTTGGGCAGGGGACCCAGGCGTGAGCGGAATGGCTCGGCTTCTTCAACGGTAGTTGGAACCGGACGCCAATCGAAAGCCTTTGCCAGTTGGGTCAAAGGGGGAGAGTAGGGCATTCCCATCAACACCTGTTCTGGCGGACCCAACACTGGCCTGGCGCCCAGGTCAGACAGGTACAGGATACGGTCGGCGTAGGGAACAACTCGCTCCAGGCGATGTTCCGAGCATATGACCGTCAGCCCAAGGTCGGCGTTCAGGCACCGAAGGGTTGACAGCACTTCATCGGCGGAGCGCGGATCGAGCTGCGAGGTGGGCTCATCGAGCACCAGCAGGCGCGGCCTCAGCGTGAGCACCGAGCCGATAGCCACGCGTTGCTTCTCACCTGCCGACAGAGCGCTGATGCGGCGGTTTCTGAGGTGCACGATGCCCAACTGCTGCAGTACCTCTTCGACCCGGCCGCGCATCACTGCTGGAGCGATACCCTGGTTTTCCATGCCAAAGGCAAGCTCATCTTCGACCGTATCCACTACGAATTGCGATTCTGGGTCTTGCTGCACCAGGCCAACCAGTGTGCTCATCTCGTGGGGGCCAGCCGCCACCGGATCCTTGCCTGCCACTCGTACCTGTCCGGAGAACCGTCCGCCACTAAAGTGGGGTACAAGCCCGTTCAGGGTGCGCAGCAGCGTTGACTTGCCACAGCCGGAGGGCCCGACCACCAGGAGGAACTCGCCCTCACGAATGTCGATGGTGAGCCGATCCAGCGCGGGGCGCTGGCTGTCCGGGTAGGTGAAAGTAACAGACTGCAGCTCGGCGATGGTCCGCTCGGTCATGGCAGCCCTTGAGGCACTTGCTCCACGTGGTCGGGAGCAAGTCGGTTCGGCTGTCTGGTATCCCTTTGCCACCACAGTATCGGGGCAGCGAGGAGACTGGTAGCCAGGCCTACCCATGGCGAGAACCCCGGCCAGGGATTGGAAGGTGGATAGGGGTAGTAGTACAGCAGTGATGGCGCGCGCCACTGAATCAGGCCCAGTGCGACCAGCGAGGCCAATGACAGCGCAGCCACGTAGGTGTCACCCGGGCACCATGCTTCAAAGCGGTAGTGAGAGCGCTGGAAGCCACGCCCCTGCACATAGAGCGCAGCCAGAAGTGCAATTGTGCCGCCAAAGAGCAGAATAGTAGTGACAGTGAGCGCCTGGCTAACGATGGCCCGCATCAGGAGGCCGGTCAGCAGCGCAACAAGTCCCACGATGGTCAGGGGCGTGGCCAGAGAGCGGCTCGAGGCAGTCCTGCCGGCCTCTTTCGACTGCGGCGCGATCCCGCCAAAGCCACGTGCCTCCATCGACTCAGCCAGGGTGAGGGAGCGTTCGAGAGCCGTGGTGATCAAGGGAACGAACAGAGGGATCCAATCGCGGAGGCCGCGGAACTGGTGTCCGCGCACCCGCTGAGCTTCGCGAATCTCCTGAAAGCTGGACATGAGTTGGGGGATGAAGGACAGCGCAATGGAGACTACCAGGCCGGCCTGGAAGAGGCCCGACGGAAGCCACCGCAAGAGGCGATGCGAGTCCAGTGCCAGGTTGAACGTGGCAAACACCAGCAGCACAGCGAACAGGCTCGCACCATTGGACAACCCGTACAGCAGTGCCTCCAGTGTAATGGGCCCGCCGATAAGCGGCCAGTTGCGAGGCAGGGTGAAAAGGATCACCCGGCCGGCGTGGGCAAAGAGCAGGTTGAAAATGGTGGCGACAGCCCATACCCACAGTCCCAAGCGCAGAAAAGTGCCCCAGCCAGCGGCAGTGTGTCTGCCGGCGCCGCTGCTTTCGCCGCCCGTGCTGGCCTTGCTGGCAATGGTAAAGACCGTTCCCACGGTGAGGATCAGCAGCACCGTCTGCAGCGGCTGACTGTTGACCAGTGCCGCAAAGGCCGCGGCACACAGCCATGCCAACCAGGTCAGCGTGTGGTAGGTCATCGTGGTCCGCTTGTGGTTCGGCGCCTGGTCAGCCAGAAGCCACCCAACAGAGCGAGAGCCATACCGGCAAACAGCAGATACTGACCAATGGGCGGCGCATCCACCGTGTCAGTGGATGTTGAGGGTGCCGGTTCGGGGGTGGAATCGGGGGGACAGACCTCCGCAAAGCTGATTGTGTCCGGAGGCGTTTCGGCATTGCCCCACATCCAGGCCTCAACGGAGCCATCGACGACGCCATGATCCGCCGAGCCGATGGCCGAGTACATCCAGCGGTTGTCCTTCCAATACCAGTAGCTCCAATAGCTGCACGGGGGTCTCAGGCACTGGCAGAAGCACGGTTCTGAGGGGTACTGACATCCGGTCTGCTCGATCCGACACACGGCGCCGCCCCATGTCACTACCTTGAGCCCGGAGCGCGCCAGTAGCTCGAGGCCGCTGATGCTGGTCTCGGAGAAGCTAATGCAGCGCGTGATCCTGGCTGCTGACGGGTCGACCTGGTCCCCAATGGGTGCAGTCTGGATCACCAGCGCTGCCCGGGAAGGACGCTGCGCGGAGAGGCTCGGGCCGGAGCCGGTGACAAGCAGCACCATCCCCGTCGCGAGTATCAACGCTATTGACAGGAAGCGGTAACGCAACATCGCAACACTCCGGCGCGGGGCCAGCGGCTGCGGTCGCTGGCCCCGGCGCAGTCAGCTACTTGGAACCCAGCGGCAGGAACTTGCCCTCAAGCGCTGGAATGGCCTGCACTGTGGCCATAACCGGGCTGCCAATTCCAGGCTGGAACTCGACCTTACCGTCGGCTGTCTGCAGCTTGAGCAGAGCAGTGAGCGGGTCGCCATCAGGCTTTTTCCACTTGCCGGCAGAGGGGTCTTCTCCCACAGCGTACAGGGCCATGAGCACATTAGCAGTGGAGTTGGCATTTGTGTCAGTGCCCCACTCGGACGGTTTGATCGCTGGAAAGCCGCCATCGTCGTTCTGTTGGGTCTCAAAGAAGGCCAGAGCCTTCTGGATGGACGCTGCGTTCTTGGCTTCGCCGCCCGCTACGAGGGCCTGCAGCACGATGGCCACCGTATCGTTGTCTGGCCCAAAGGCAGAATCCCAGGCGCCAGAGTCCAGTTGGTAGCTCTCGAGAACGGCCACCGCCTCGGCCGGCACAGGTTCTCCCGCTGCCTTGAGCGCCAGGATGGCCCAGGCCTGACCGACCGCGCCTGCGTCGTACGTTCCCTTGGTCTGCGCCAAGGATTGGAGCACAGCCAGCCAATCCTTGCCGCCAAAGGTCCTGGGGTCCTGCTTGGCGGCGGCGATGGTCACGATCAGCTTGGCGGTGGTGGCGGCATCCGTGGCGTACTCACCGGCGGACGTGGAGAGGTACTCGGTCAGAGAAGGCTGGCCTGCCTCCTTGCGCCACGATGAGGCGTCGCCGCCGCTGGCAACGATGGCGAGGACTGCATCGCAGGTGACGCCGGCAGGGTGGCCAAAGCCGGTGTTCAGACTGCCATCGTCCTGTTGCTGTGAGCGCAGCCACTCCACTGCTTTGAGTGCTGGTGTCGCCGGCACCTCAGTAGGCGTGGGCGCCGGGGTGGGCGGAATCGCCGTCGGTGGCACCGCTGTTGGCGGTACCTTCGTGGGAGGCACTGCGGTAGGGGTTGGCTTGGGTGCGCAGCCGGCGACCAGAGCGATCACCAGCAGAGCCAGGAGAAGCGGTGCTTGTTTGCGAATGAAGGTTCCGGACATTGCTCATCCTTTCGTTCGATGATGCGAAAATAAAAGACCCCGTGCCGGTTCGGCCGGGGTCTATGCTGTGGAGCTTGAGTTCTCTCCCACCCCCTTTCTCGCGAAGGGTACTCTAGGAGCCGCGCAGAGGCGGGGTTTCTGGCTCCCTCGGCTGGGCCGAGGATACAGTTGCGGGACAGCGCCGGACTTGCCGGTCTTCCCCCTTTGATCGCCTGGCTTCCAAGCCTGCGGCGACCTCTGCGATGCCAATGTTCAGTTGGCTGAAGTATAGATACCGTGAGGAAATTGTCAAATCGCGCCAGTCTGGTTGCGGCTGGAGGCGTTCTGCACTAGAATCACTGGCATCGCGATGGGAGGTAGTGGAGGAGCATGGACGAGAAAACGGTGCGTCTGGTTCGGTCGGCTCTGCAGTGGTTCGTCGAGCTGACGGTGATCATCATCATTCTCACTCTCTGGAATACGCCCTCTTCTGGAGCGCTCAACCTGGCTCGCGCGGCTGGTTTGATTGGCTATATCGCCCTCTTCCTGGCGATTCTGTCCTTCGAGTTCGTGACGGAGATGACCCAGCTCTACGGAAGACCGTACCTGGCGGTCCATCACTGGCTAGCCTTCGCCGGCCTGGGACTGGCGCTGCTGCACGCCCTGGCGATGGCCGGGATGGAGAGGGACAGTTCGGTTCTTGTCCCGCGTTTAGGTTCGCTGCGGACCTTCTTGACCTTTGGTGGGCCGCCGGCGCTGTACCTGCTTCTCATCGCAGCAGCGGCGGGGTTTCTGCGCGGACGTATCGGTTCATCCTGGAAGTACATCCACTGGCTGAACTATGCAGCCTTCTTTTTGATCCTGGCCCACTCCTGGCTGCGGGGAACCAACGTGCCCCAGGGGATACTGAGCGTTCTGTGGCCGGCGATGGCGCTCATTGTGCTCGTTGTGTTTGTGCACAAGCACCTGTTGCGTAAGGGGCGGCCAGCAAGCTGAGTCGTGGCGCGCGAGCCACCGGCCCTGACGGCGGCAGAATGGGGCTTTGCGGCGGTGGAAAAAAGGTCGAAGAAACGAGACAGGGAGGCCCTCAAGGGCCTCCCTGTTCTGTGTAATCAGGCCGCGTCGCGGATGGCGCGGGCAAAAGCGGCTGCCAGGTCCTCCGCTTTGGACAGATCCTCAGATGAGGGCGCACCACGGAACTCGAGCGACTCGGACAGCTCCCACTTGAGCTCCTCAGCAACGGTTTCGAACTCCTTCTGGGCCCCTCCGGACCAACCGAAAGAGCCGAAATGGAAGGCTTTCCGGCCGGTCATTCTCTTGCGCGCGATGCTGTCGAGAACCTGAGCCATAGGTGGAAACATCTTGACCTCATAGGTTGGAGCACCGACGATGATCCCCTTGTTCTTGAATACGGAAGCAAGAATGTAAGAGTGGTCCGCCAGTGGTACCTCGAAGACTTCCATCGGCACTCCTTCGCGGGCCACGCCGCGCATCACGGCATCGGTCACGGCCTTGGTATTGCCATACATGCTGCTCCACAGCAGGGTGATGCCCTTTTCGCACTGACCGCCAGAGTAACCGGCGAACCTGAGGTAGCGCTGGACGACCTCCCCCGGATCAGATCGCCACACCAGCCCGTGCGACGGAGCGATCACCGACACGGGGATGCCCTTGAGCTTGTCGATGGCGCGCTGCACGGGTTTGGCAAAGTTGGCGACGATGTTGGCATAGTAGCGCAGCATTTCGCGGTAATAGAAATCCTGGTCTTCGGGCAGGACCTCATCGTCGTAGAGAATGCCCTTGAGGGCGCCAAATCCGCCAAAGGCATCGCACGAGAACAGAACCTGGCTGTTTGGTTCGTAGGTCACCATCGTGTCCGGCCAGTGAACGAACGGGATATGGGCAAACACCAGCTTTTTGCCTGCGCCCAGGTCCAGTTCCTCGCCGTCGGCCACGGCACGTGCTCCTTCGGTGACCCCGCAGAGGGCCTGCGCTAGCTCAATCCCCTTGGGCGAGGCCAGGATCTCTGCCCTGGGGGCAAGCCGGCGAAAGTTGCGCAAGAACTCGGAGTGATCAGGTTCCAGGTGGTTGGCCACAATATAGTCGACGTCCGCAGGCGCTATGCCGGCTGTCTCTAGCTGCTGCAGCAAGTTACTGGAGCTGCCGCTCCACTCCCTCACCAGGTCGATGATGGCGATCTTGTCACCTTTGACGATGTACGAGTTCAGCGACACGCCGTCGGGGATGGGCCATAGCCCCTCGAACAGGTCGTGGGAACGGACGTTGACACCGACCCACCAGATGCCGGGTTTCATTTCGATTGCGGGCATGAGAGTTGTGCTCCTTTCGCGATAGATGCGGGGTCCGGGGCGGTCGAGCAATACGGCCGATTATAGCTGGAGCCTCGCGGAGGGTCAATCAGAGTCACGGTTGTGTGCCTTCATCTCCGCCAAGGCGCTCGGAGAGTAGGATGCGTCTCTCCCAGACCTTGAAGAAAGGCAGCCAGACAATGGCCGGGATTACGAGCCAGGTCGCGATGGAGAGGGCCAGGGCCCTGACGTCGTAGCCGGTGGAGAGCCAGGCGGACAACGGCGCGGGCAGTGCCCGGGGCAAGTAGATGTAAGCCGGCGTAACCCAGCCCAGGGCGTGAGCCACATAAGCAGCGGTGGCATTCAGGCCGGTTACTACCACGAACGGCACAGCGAGCAGCGGGTTGAAAATGATCGGCGTGTCAAAGATGAGGCTCTCGTTGCGGTTGAAGAACCCCGCGCGCAGGTTCTCACGCCCTGCCTGGCGAAGGCGTTGCGATCTCGAGCGCGAGAGGTAGATGGCCAATGGCAGCGTGGTGCCTGATCCGCCGGCGACGACGTAGACGCGGAAGAGGTCCGAATAGATCCACCGCGGAGCCTGGCCGGACCAGCGCGCGAGGCCGTTCGCCACTGCGTTGCCGGTCAGTAGCGGTTGCAGTGCCGACCCCAGGATCAGGTTGCCATCGATGCCCAGCACCCAGAGCAGGGAGTGGGCTACCTCCGTCAGAACACAGGCCGGGCCAGAGGAGAGCAGGGAGACGAGATGGTCCCCCAACCCTAGGAGCGTGTTGAAGGCGGTCAGACTGGGCAAGAGGCGTGCCAGACAGGCCAGGCCGATAATTGCCAACGAGAGTAGGGCTCTGGCTACGACCGGGTGCCATTCGCGAGGGGTTGACTTTGTCTCAGGCGAAACCTGGGCATCGGCGACAGACAGCGCGCAAGCTTCAACGGTGAGCAAGGCTACCACCAGGGCCAACACCAGGTTCTCCGGGCCGAAACGAGCCGCCAGTGCCGGCCGCAGTCGCTCGATGGTGAGTAGGCCAAACACCAGGACGGCAAGCCCGGTGGGCCAGGCGGGCTGGATGGTCTTCCTTTGCGCCAGGCGGAGAGAGACGGCGCAGACGACGTAGAGGGAGAAGCAACCAAAGGTGAGCTTGAACAGCGCCTGGAGCCAGCGGGCAATCCAGGCGTGCTCTGTGACCATCCTCTGCCAGGGCAAAAGGGGCAACTCGCGAAGCAACAACGCCAGGCTGCCCAGGATGAGCACCGGGGTGAGAGAGGTCAGTCCGTCACGCATTGACTCCAGGTGAGGCTCGTCCAGAAGGGGAGCTGCTCGCTCCATCAAGTCGGAGAGTAGTGCGGGCCAATCAAGAGAGGAAGGTTGCCGGGTCATCGCGGTCCGCTTCAGGACGGTGATGCACGTCGACGATTCGGCTCTGGTTCGAACTGCCAGGAGGCCCGGTGCGTGACCGGAGCAGCGAGAGCCACTACGGCTCCACCTCGACCGTGTCTCCCACGCTCAGGCCGGTGCGCTTGATTTCTCCGGCCGGCAGCTCGACGACGTAGAGCGCACTGAACACCGGGCGGTCAATCCGGTTGGGCTTGAGGTTTTCAGTGACAGCAACGATGCGCCCAGACCGGCTGACATAGATGACGTCGATGGGGAAGGCCATGCCAAACATGTGGATCCAGCGGCAGGGTCGAATCATCAGCCCTTGACCGGGACGCAACGGAGCATGCCCAAGGAGGCCCCTGTTGCGCGACTCTCTGGTCTCGGCGAGTTCGAGCTCGCCCAGCACAACTCGCGTCGGCTCGGGCGGCCGGCCCGGCTCGTTACGGCGTCGCGAGAGCAGTCTCATTTGCGGAGCAGTGCCTCCAGGCCGACGCCAAAGATGTTGCCGGGCAGCTTGATTCCGGCGTGCTCGATCTTTTCGGCAAACTTGGGTCTGATGCCGGTGGGATTCAGCCGACCGAGGATCTTGCCGTCCTTTTGGCCGGTTTGTTCAAAGCGGAGGATGTCCTGCATCACGACCACTTCGCCTTCCATCCCCTGCACCTCGGCTACCTGAACGACGCGGCGGGAGCCATCGCTCATACGGTCGAGGTGAATGATGCAGTCGATGGCCGAAGAGATCTGCTCACGGATGGCCCGCAGCGGCAGGTCCATACCGGACATCAGGACCATGGTCTCCAAACGGCGCAGCGCGTCGCGGGCGGTGTTGGCGTGGAGAGTGCTCAGGCTGCCATCGTGGCCGGTGTTCATAGCCTGCAGCATGTCGAGGGCCTCGCCGCCGCGGGCTTCGCCGACGACGATGCGGTCGGGCCTCATACGGAGCGCGTTGATTACCAGGTCGCGGATCGTGATCTGCCCTTTGCCTTCGATGTTGGGTGGCCGTGCTTCAAGAGTGACCACGTGTTCCTGCTTGAGCTGTAGTTCTGCCGCGTCTTCGATGGTGATGATGCGCTCCCGAGACGGAATGTACTGGGAGAGAACATTGAGCAGGGTGGTCTTGCCCGAACCAGTTCCGCCCGAGATGATCATGTTCAGCCGCGCTTCAACGGCGGCTCTAGTGAGCTGGATGAATTCGGGAGTGATGGTGCCAAAGGTCTGCAAGTCGTTGTCGGTGAAGGGAATGTGCGAGAACTTGCGGATGGTAACTACAGGTCCGACCAGCGAGATCGGTGGAATGGTTACGTTTACGCGAGAGCCATCCGGGAGGCGGGCATCAACCATCGGGGAAGACTCGTCGACGCGCCGACCCAGGGGAGCGACGATGCGGTCGATGATTCTCAGCAGGTGTTCCTCGTTCTCGAACACACAACTGGTCTTTTCAATCTTGCCGGCGCGTTCGATGTAAATCTTGCGCGGCCCATTGATCATGATCTCGGTGATGGTATTGTCCTGCAGGAGTGGTTCGATAGGACCAAACCCGAGGATTTCCGCCAGCACCTGCTCCAGGAGCAGCATCCGCTCCGTGCGGCTCATGGCCGCATTCTCTTCCTCGACGACTTTGGGGAACATCGCCTCAATGGTGCGGCGGACAATGGTTGGGTTGCTGATGTCGAGCTGCGGATCCAGCCGTGCCAGCACTTTTTCGCGGATGCGCGCACTCAGCCTGGCATCGTCTCGGGCTCCGGTACTGTCTGGTCGCGTGTGGCCGATGGCTTGCCCCGGGGGGCGGCTCGCAAGGGTCATGGCACGACGCTCCAGTTCTCCAGGCCGCAATTGCACTTGCCAGCCAGGATAGTGACCGCCTGGTCATAGTGGCTGAGTGCGGACAGGTAATCACTTTGTGCTACCTTAAAGTCGCCCTGGCGGATGCTGTCCTCATACAGTTCCACGGGGATGGCCGTGGCGCTTCGGGTGATGATGTCCAATCCTGTCTTGATGAGCCCTGTGCCGGCGGCCAGATTGCCTGCCTTGGCGGCGGCTGTTCCCTGCTTGACAAAGGCTGCAAACAGCAGTCGCGCCGTATCTTGGCCACCATGAACACCAACAAGGGCCGCCGAGCGGTAATGGGCCTCGGCTGTTGCCCAGTCCCCAACACTCGCGGCGTTGTCGCCATCGCGCATCAACTGGACGAACTGGCGCTGGAACTCGTTCTCTGGCTCGACTGTTCCACCCGGGGTGATCTGCGTCGGGTGGGGCACGGGTTCAGATGGCTCCGGAGCCGGCGCAGGCGTGACGGCGGTAGGCAGCGGCGCAATGGAGGTTGGCAGCGGAGCAACCGGCGTCGGCGGGGGCGCAGGCGTGGACTCGGTCCCGTGCAGAAGGATGGCGGCACTTCCGCCGGCATAGTCGGGCTGCTTGTCCACCACATACTGCAGCAGCAGCACTGCCGCGGGTCTATTACCCAGGACAATCAGTCTCTGGGCCTCCAGGTACTTGTCAGCCAGAGATACCTGCAGCGACACCACCTCGTTCTGTGGCTGGAGCGAGAGAGCCTTCTGGAACAACGCCTTGGCTTCAACCAGGGCCTCCAGGCTGCCCTTGCTGCCCTCCACCAGCTCGATGGCTTGCTTGTAGTAACCGTCGAACAGGTGCGCGCTGACCGTTGCCTTCTCATAATCGACGCTCAGGTCGATCAAGTCCTCGTAGGCGCGGCACGCCTCAGCCCACTTGCCTGTCTTGTAGGCTGCCTCAGCCCGCGCAAAGGCTGCACTCAGCGTCGCCTGCTGCTGGACATAGAGCAGTTTGACCTGCGCGTCGCCATACCGCGGATCAACCGCAATCACTGATCGGAGAATCGTCTCAGCCCTGGCCCAGTCCTTAGCGATCACCGCTGCTTCGGCGCTGGCATAGTCGGCGTCGAGGGCCTTTCTTTGCTCGATCTGCTCGAGGGCCTGCGTCCAGGCCGTGTTGCCAGGATCGGCGGCGAGCAGTTCGTTAAAGGCCTCCTCAGCGTTGGCATAGTCGCGGTTGGCAAGGAGTTGGTAAGCACGTGTCACTTGCTGGGCCTTTTGTCGCTGCTCCTGTGTCTTGGTTTCGTCGGGACGAATCCACGTGTTGTAGGCGTAGCGGCCAGCGTAAGCAGCGCCCACCAGCAGTGCCAGGACGGCGAGCGCGAGGGCGATGTATTTCAGGCGCCCACCAAAGCGCACTCGCTTGGGTTTGGGCCGCGCCTCTTCCAGGGAGGCCTTGACGCGGGTTTCGTCCAGGAAGGCGCGGGCGGCAGCATGGTCAGGGCGCAGGCGCAGTACCTCTTCAAAGCTGGCCGCAGCCTGATCCCAGCGGCCATTCTGAAAATCGAGCAGACCTTGCTGGTACACCGTGTCGGCCTGCTGCTCCTGTGCTGTCGTATCGGGAACACTGTCAATGATTGGTTGTTCTTCCATGGCGGACCTCATTCTGTGCCGAGTCTGGCTACCTCAAGATGTCGGCAAAGCTACGAACCACGATGGGAATGGCCGGCCCGATGGAGACGGCCAAAAGTGCCGGAAAGATCATAAAGATGAGCGGAAACAGCATCTTGAGCGGTACCTTGCGGGCCTCTTCCTCTGCTCTCTGCCAGCGTTTGACGCGCATCTGCTCCGACTGGTTGTGAAGGACGCTGGCAATGCTCAGCCCGAACTGCTCGGCCTGCATCAGCACCGCGGTAAAGCTGCCCACTTCCTCGACATTGGTGCGCCAGGCCAGGTTCTGCAGGGCCTCGCGCCTGGTCAGCCCGATGCGCACCTCGGCCACGACTTTGCCGAACTCCATGGCGATGGCGTTCTTCCACTTCTCGCTGATTTTGAGCATGCCGGCGTCGAGGCCGGATCCGGCATCAACGCAGATGGTGAGCATGTCCAGGGCATCGGGCAGGCTGCGCCTGATTTCCCCCTTGCGTTTGCGGACGCGCGAGCCCAGCCAAAAGTCAGGCACAAGAAAGGCGATCCCGGCGCCAATGAGCGGGAAGGCGATCAAGCGGAGTGCGGCACCGCCGGCGATGGTCGCGAAATAGAATGTAGCCACTCCCACGACAAGCCCCAGCAGAAGCTTGACGCCGAGGAAATCCAACACGCCGAGGTTGAAGGGGTGCCCGGCCCTGACCAGGTCCGTTCGAATTCGCTCGATGTTGCGGGATGGAGCCAGACGGCCCGCGGCCTGCATCTGGTTGCGCAACCACGGCTTGAGCACGCGCTCGGCAAAGCTCTCTTCGAGTTCGGCGTCTTCGGTGGGATGAGGGCTTGCAGTGAGGCGTTCCAGTTGCTGTTTGGCAGTCTCGCTGTGGGTCAGCCGCCTCAAGCCAACCAGCAGCGAAACAACGCTCAGCATCGCCATAGTCGCAATGGACAGACCCAACGTCGTGGTGCTCATTGACACGCAGCTCCTAGAACTCGACCTTGCTTAGCTTGCCCATGACAAAGTAGCCGGCTATCTCCAGGATCACGGCGGTGATCGGAATCAGAAGCGTCCAGCCGGGCGTGAAAAGAGCGCTAAGGTAGTCGGGACTGATGATATGAATCATGACCGCAACAGCTGCCGGCAGAATGGTCAGGATGGTTCTTTGCAGGTTCTGTTGCGCCGTGAGCACGCGCAGCTGGCCCTTGAGCCGAATGCGTTCACGGATGGTGCCGCTGATCGTCTCCAGGATGATGGCCAGGTTGCCCCCGACTTCGTACTGGATGGCAATGGCGGTCACGACCAGGTCGAGGTCGTCGCTCTTGATGCGGCGGACCAGGTTCTGCAGCGCCTGAGTGGCCGACATGCCCAAACCGATCTCTCTCACCACGCGCGCAAACTCCTCGCTGGCAGGCGGAGGCATCTGCTTGGCCACTGTGTCCATAGCGATAGTGATGCCATAGCCGCTGCGCAGCGAGCCGACCAGAAGCGTTAGAACGTCAGGCAACTGGTCCTGGAAAAGGAGGAGCCGTCTGGCTTCCCGATTGTGGAGATAGATGCGCGGCAGAAAGAGACCCAGAGCGCCGCCGAGCATGGCGAAAAGCAGTTGCCGCGTGAAGAGAAAGATCAAGAGGAATAGGCCAGCAGTGGTCGCCAGTTGGATAAGAACGAACTCGGGTACCGTGAGTGGCAGGTTGGCCCGGGCCAGGTCAGTGGCTATCGAGGCGGCAAAGCTGCGCCCCGAGACGAGCCGGGCCACGCCTTGCACCAGCGGTTCAAACCAACGGCCCTTGCGCTTGTCATCGGTAATCGCAAGAGGCTGTGCGTCCTGCAGGAGGTCCTCGAGGCGTGAGGCAACGGTGTCCTGTCGCTCGATGAGCCGGCCAAGGCCGACGAACATCAGGAGGACCGCCGCAACTATGCCAAGTGCGCTGAGGGCTACAAGCACACCCACCGTCAACCTCCCCAGACGGGCAGACGTGTCCACCCGGCGAGCTGCTGCCCAAAGAGCATCGTGCTCAGGCAGCCGGCCACCAGGTAAGGCGCATAGGGAATGTACTGCTTGGGTCCGCGGATGCGCGTGACGAGCAGCACTGCAGCAGCCAGACCGCCAAACAGGATTCCCAGCAGTAACGCCTGAAATACTGCCGGAAAGCCATTGATCGTCCCGATCAGAATCGCCAGCTTGACATCACCGGGTCCGAGTGCGCCGCGCCCCGCGGCAGCGAGCAGTATGAACAGAGCCCCGGCCGAGAGAGCGCCAGTCAATGCCGAACGCGGGTCGGGCAGCACACGGAGAATGCTGAACAACAGAGACAGCACTATGCCGGTGGCTACCAGTACGTTGGGGACCAGGCGGTGTTCGAGGTCGATTGCGCCGATCAGTAGCAGCAGCTCGCTCAGCATGAACCGGGCCCAGAAAGTGGGGTCCCACGAGTGAACCCGGTACAGGTACACGGCAAAGGCAACTGAACCCGCGAGCAACAACAGGGTTCGCCAGAACGGACGGGGGCGAGAAGAGACCACCGGGATACCGTCGCCATCTTCGTCGGCAATGCGGGCCGGCAGCCAGTCCGCGACCCAGTTGGTGAGCCAGGCACCGGCGAGGCCCAGGAGCAGCGCAGCCCACATGTGGCTAGCTCCCAGCCTGACCACGCCCCAGGAGTGCGCTGGCCATGGCCGGGGCGGGGCGCTTTTTGGAGGCTCTGTTGAGAACCAGATCCGCAAGCTGAACGACACTCTGAGCAACGGCGCTCTTGGGATGGCTAATGACCACAGGAATGCCACGGTTGACGGAATAGGTCATCAGGGGCTCGTCATTGGGTATGGTCACATCGACACTCGTCTGGAGGGCCGCCTCGACATCGCGGAGCTGCAGTCCACCCTTGGTAGGGTAACGATTCAGCACGACCAGAGGCTTGGTGTCCCGCATCCAGGAGGCAGCCGACTGAAGGAACAGGTGGGCATTGCGCAGCGAGGTCATCTCCGGGGTAAGGATGAGAACGGTCTCGGACAGTTGTAGTATTGCCATCGTACTGGCATCCATGGAAGTGGCGGTGTCAAGGACGAGAAAGTCACACGCTTCCTGCAGCCAGCCGATGATGCGCTGCCATTGTTCTGGCGCTACATGTGAAACGTCCTGTGCCCACGGGTAGGAGGCTAGCACACGGATGTCGGATGAATGAGCAGTAAGCACCGACCCGAGAAGCTCCATATCGAGTTGGTCCAGCCGAGGCAGCAGGTCGCCCACGGTATGCTGCGGGGCCAGATTGAGCATTACGGCGAGAGTCCCGCCCAGCGTCGAAGAGTCGACAACGGTTACTCTCCTGGCGCTCTTGGAGCGAAGGGCAACCGCCAGGTTGACCGCCAGAGCAGTAGTCCCCACTCCGCCCTTGGCACCCCACAGGGCCACAATGTGCGCCAGAGTCTTTTCCTCGCTGCGCAACGCTGCCTTCACCCGGGCTACCAGCTCTGCCGGGGCCACGGGCTTGATGATAAAGTCGTCGGCTCCAGCCTTGAAGCCGGCTACCTTATCGGTCACGTCAGTGCGGCTGGAGTAGAGCAGGATCGGAGTCTTGGCCGTCGACGGCACTGCTCTGAGCGTGCGACAAACCTCATAGCCATCCACATCGGGCAGGTCAGTGTCCAACAGGACTAGTTTGGGGCGATTGAGTTCCGCCAGTACCACTCCGGCCTGGCCGGTAATGGCGGTGAGGACCTCCAGGCCCTCGGCGCGGAGAACGCGCTGGATGTTCTCAGCGACGTCGACGTCGTGATCGATAACGAGAATGGTCGTTGACACTGACTGCCCCTTATGGTTCGACTGGAATGCGGATGCGGTACCGGTCGATGACATAGTTGATGTTCACCGACTGCGTCTCAGAGATCTCGGTGGCCTCCGGCGCCCGCAGCACGATGTCGACGCCGCCGCCGATGTCCTTGAGGTGCTTGAGGATCAGAGCATCCTGGGGATCGAGGGCAAAGACGATGGCCAATGGCCCCACACCGTGACTTCCAACTCGAGCGGATGCCTCCACGCCCAGGTCAGAGGAGTGGATCACCGCCGCGATCTCGAGATTCTGCAAAGCGTTGAAGGTAACCGTTCCTCCCCGGCCCTCACCCTGCGTCTCCACGTTGATGGAGAACAGCAAGTCGACGTGGTCGCCTGGCTGGAGCATGTCGACCTGACTCATCAAGTCGCCGGCGGGGAAAGCCATGGCGACCTTGGTCTTGTCCATCAAGAAGGCCACGTGCTCGCCTTTCATCGTCGGCGAGACGATGTTGGTAGTCAGGATCATCTCGTCGGGAGCCAGCGGCACCATGGTCAACAGCCCCACCACCTGATCCAGGCTGCGCGCGGCGCTTTCGGGAACGATGTCGGCCGGTGCCTTGCGCAGCTCTACATCAGCGGCCTGGATGAGGCCGCGGACACCCAGAGCGCGGGTCGAAACCACAACATCTACGGTCGGCGCCTCGGGTGCGACTGGCTTGGCCAGCAATGCCCTTTGGATCGCGACATAAGCCAGCAAGCCAGCCAGGAGCGCGATGACAGCTCCCGCTGCTATCCAGATGCATCCAGATCTTTTTCTCATCTAGGGCCATCTCCTCCGGCCTCGATGGCGCCCGACCGGACTGGTGGGCCCGGTCAGTTGCTCGGCAGCAGCCGTGCTCGGCGCCTGTTGGCCTGCCGGTTACGAGTCCTGCGCATCATACACGAATTTGTGGAATTGAGCCTATCTGTACTAGCTGGATCTCGACCGCTCCGCCGCTGTCACCACTCGGCCGCGGCTCCGGGCGGAGCAAATTAAGCCCGCATAGAGCCAGCCACTGGCCTTGGCCGTCATGCAGCCCCTGCGCGGGACACGTGCGCTGTCGTCATTCGAGATGACGTGAGGGGTATTGAATAGATACGGGAAGTCAACAGTGGCACTTGCCGTGAGACTGGCTCGCCGGCCGGGCGAAAGCAGCAAGAGCGATGCCCTCAATGGCCGGAACCGGCAAGCTCAAGTGGAAGGCCAACCCACAGGCCATCAGCGAAGCTCCTGCCTGCCCCGAGTTTTCGGCGCACTTTGCGACACCAGGTTCGCTGGGTGGTTCGGTGGGTCAATTGCCCCCCAGCAGGTAGACCTGGCAGCCGTCCCAGGAAGCGACCAGCGGCAAGCGAATGGAGGCTAAATCGGCAGTGAACTCGGCCGGCAGGCCCTGTGGGCGGTCGCCCCAGACAATGAGCAACTCGGCGCCAAAGCGTCGAGCTGCCGTTTGGGCGGTAGCCAGACCGCCAAAGGGGATGGCCAACGTCCGGCGCTCGGCAAACAGCGAGATGCCCAGGCCGTTATTGGTCAAAATGATGGTCTGTGGGTCGGTGTTAGCCTTGACCCATTCCGCTACCCTGGCGTTGCTCTGCGCAAGGCGTCGATTGCTGACGATCTCCGTTCTGGCCACGGTCACGCCTATCAAACAGGCCACCAACACCGCCCCCACCTGAAAGACCCTCAAAGAACGGCGCGGATCCAATACCCCGGCTACCCTGGCCAATCGCTGCCAACTGCAGCGCAGGCCGACGGCGGCAAGTGCAGCCCCAAAGGGCACCCAGGCCGAGAGAGAGTGACTGAACCCCCCTTGCAGACCAGGAAAAACGTAGACCAGAGACATCGCCAGGAAGAGCAGCAAGGGGTACAGGAGTACGGGGAACAGGCTGGGAGGCGCACCCCCCTCGGCAACGGGCCTATCGCGCGGTGAGCTGGCTCGAGGGCGGGTCATGGCAAGCGCACCGAGCGCGATGAACGGCGCCTGCCAGAACTGGAAGGTCCAGATCAGTCGCAGGCCGTTCATTCCCAGCGCGTTCAGGCGTGCCTGAAGCAGCGACGACCAACCCGCGGAGAGCAGATGCTGCAGGGTGAATTGCGGCTCAAAGGCAAAGAACTCGCCGTACTCCCTGAGCAGTGCCGGGTACAGGGGCGGCACCGGGTTCACGCGGCCGAAAGTAAGCCAGTTGCGCAGCCACCAGGGGGCGCAGACGCCTACAAACAAGCCCAGAGTCAGCAGCACCACCCGGAAGGAGACACCCTGCCCACGGTGCCGCAGCCAGAGCACAAAGAGCCCGAAGACAGCCAGGAGGAGAATGGCATCATTTCGCGTGAGGGCGGCCAGGCCCATAAACAGGCCGGAGGCCGCGAGCCAATATGGGTTGCTCCAGTCGCGAGACATCGCGTAGATAGCCAGACCGGCGGTCAACGCGAAGGTGGCGTAGCAGTCAACATCCAACTGGGTTGCCATCACCGTTCCGCCACCGAAAAGGACCAGCCCTGCAGCCACGAGTCCATCCGACACACGCCCCGTGAGCCGACGCGTGAACAGGTAGGCGAGCAAGACGAGAGCGGAGGAAAGCAGAATCTGCGGAATCTGCGCTGCCCGATAGCTCCGCGAGAGCAGCAGAAAGAGAGCCTGGAGCAGAGAAGGCAGTGGGAGCCAGACCCCGCCGGCCGGATGAGGAAAGCCGACTGGCCGATCGAGGAACTGCCACAGCGCGTCGACCACCAGACCGCGGCCCGCGACGAGGTTCTTGGCGACCAGGTAGTAGTACTGGGCATCGAAACTGGACGGCGCAGCCAACTGCAGTGCGGTCGCGGTGCGAACGCCCACCGCAATGAGGTAGAGCAGGGGGAGCAGCCAGTGATCCGCGTTCGAACGGTTCCGTGCTGGTGGCGAGGTCATATCAGCAGCCGTTGCGCCTGGCTGGTCTGTCACTGCGCGGTTGTTGTCGACGTGCAGGCTGGTTCATCGTTGTCAGCAATCAACAGTCTGGCTGCGGCACGGAGGTCGGCTGAGCGCTCGTGTGGCACCGTGCTGCGGGATTGCCTGGTCGCCCCGGATCCAGACGATATGGGCACCATTCCGCCCCTGGCGGAGGCGAGCAGGTTGGTGACCCTGGCCAGGCAACTTCTGGAACATTGTAACAGGGGCCTCTGGCTCCGAGGCGCCCTGTCGCGCATTCTCGGTAATCGTATTGTTCAAGGGCAGCACGCGACCCGGAGCGACTGGAAGAAATGAGCAAAGGCCAGGCAGGCGAGGCGGCACGCGTGACAGGGTCTGGCTGCTCTCCGGGTCTGGCCCAGCAAGACCCGGGCGCGGATCGCGCTATCGGCAAGAGAAACGACGAGGGGCAGAGCACTCTTGACCGTGTGCCCTGCCCCTGTGTCGTCTGTCCCTCCATCAAGGCTCTAGGTGACAGCCTTGCCCAGTGCGGTGGCGATTTTATCCAGGATCTGCTGAATGCTCGAGCCCATAGTCTGGAGGGCGACAATGGCGAGCAGCACAATCAGACCAATGATCAGAGCGTATTCGGTCAGGTCCTGACCTTTCTGCCGGCGTAACCACTGCATCAGCTTTTTCATTTCTTGTTCACCTCCTTTCCCGTACAGTGTGCCCAGGCCACCGACGAGTCGATGTGGTTGCGCTGGGGATACCGTTCTGGTGAGAGCGAGTGCTCTCCCGCGAGAGAACTCGTGTGCTCTGCCCACAACGGTGTGAAACCCGTCTGTCTGTAACGCTATTGCTACCTTTCGTCTACCCCGTGGACACAATCCTAGCATACAAAGATGAATAGAGTGTGAACAGATCGGCACCGCAACATAGCAATTCGTTCATATTCACACCGTGCCATCCACTGATTCGCGTTTGCCTCGGCAAAGGTAGGCCTGGATTGTTAACGACTATTCATGTACCGTCTGCCCGAATCGCGAAGGGGCAGGGGCCTGGCTGCACACAACAGCTCAGCACCATTAGCACCAACCCTGATGACGGAGTTGGATGCGAATAGATACTGTCTCCTGTAGCGCAGGTAGCTTGCTCTTTCACGCGCGCTGTGATAGACTCTGACCAGGTAGTTGCCGGGCGCACATTGTACAGCAAACGACCGGAAGAGGGGGAACGATGAATCCGGGTCTTGGGCACTGGACTGCTCGGATCAAGCTGATAGCCTTGGTGGCTTTGTTGACGCTGTCCGCTGGCTGTGACCGGCCACCGCCACGTCAGCCCACGGCCACACCGCCGCCTGTGCCGACACCGGTGCAAACGCCTGACTCTAGCCTTCCGTCTGAGATCCTCACTGCCAGAGACGCCGGTCTCGAGGCACTTCGCACGATCGCGCCCACCCTGGCCCCGCCAGCGGAGATGACCTGGACCGGGCGCGACACCACACCGGCCGGGGTGGTCGATGTGACCAGCTACGAGTTTGCGAGTTCCGGCTGGACCGTCTCCCTGGCATCTCTCTCGCTCTCACCGAGCGTGGTGGCGTACGAGCTCAGCCTGGATCACGCTCAGAGTGGCCTGCACTGGGCCGGCCGCCTGAACCAATCTCTGGACCTGACTGAATCGAACATCAACGTGAGCGCTGAGGCGCTCGTGGCCCGGCAGATCGCTCTGGACTACCTGGCTGAACACGATGCGGTCCATGCGCCGCCGGCAGACTTGGTATGGTTCGGCAGCAGGACAACGGCCACCGGGCTCCCGGGGCGGGAAAGCTATCAGTTCTCGGCTGGCGGATGGGAGATGCTGGTAGAGTACGACCTGGGCTCGCCGAATGACGTGGTCTACGAGATAGTGCTCTCCGGGCCAGGGAATGGCTTCCTATGGCGTGGTCAGGTCGATGCACAGGGCACGGTTCTGGAGCATCGCTAGAGACCGCGGCTAGGGGCCCTTCAGCACGCTCACGCCGAGGTTGTCGGCGTGGTCACCGATACGCTCCAGGTTGCGTAGCGTCTCGATGAACAGGATGTCGGCCTGAGGGCTGCAGACTCCCGCCTCGAGCCGCCTGCGGTGTGACTCGCGCAGTTCCTTCTCCATGATATCGATGTCACCTTCCACCTGGCGCACCCGCCTGGCGGCTGTTTTGTCGCCGCTTTCCAGAGCACTCACCGCCAGAGTCCAGTTCTGGCAGACCAGGTCATGGAAGCGAGCCACTTCTGACTCACCCTGCTTGCTGAACTTGACCTGCTCTTGAGCGCGTTCCTGGCCGGCCTGGGCCAGGTTGACCGCCATGTCTGCAACCCGCTCCATGTCGGTGATGGCGTGTTTGAGCTCAAAGCACCTCTGGCGTTCCTCTTCGGTGACAGGGCCCCGGGTGAGCGTGTCGATGTATTGCTCGGTGATGCGGCACAGGGCGTCAATCTGGTCATCCTCGCGCTGGAGAATCCGCTCGATCTTGGTCTCATCGGACCTGAGCAGAGCATCCAGGCTCCAATCAACCATCTCGGCAGTCAGCCGCCCGATCCGCATGACCTCTTTGGTTGCCTGCGAAAGGGCGATCGACGGGACGACCAGCAAGTTGTCATCGAGGAACTGCGTCACCTTGGGAGGTTCCTTGTCCTCTCCGGGGACGAGCAACGTAGCCGCGCGGACAATGAGGGGAACAAAGGGGAAAAGGATCACGCTTACAGTGATGTTAAAGATACTGTGGGCATTCGCGATCTGCCGTCCGAGGTTTGTCGACGTCCTGGACAGGAAATCAGCAAAAGGGTAGATGAAGGGCAAGAAGAGCGCCACGCCGAAGAGGTTGATCAGGATCTGCGCGACAGATGCCCTGCGGGATGACAGCGAGGAGTGCAGCGCAGCAGCGAGGCCGGTGAAGCAGGTGCCGATATTGGCGCCAAGGATGAGAGCGATCGCGCCGGGCAGACTGATGGCACTGGAAAGGCCAAGAGCGATGGTCAGGCCGGTGGTCGCCGCACTGCTGTGGATCAGCGCGGTGAGGATGGCGCCGCCGATGACCCCCAGCAGAGGCGTCGCGCTCATCGTCGTGAGCCACGAACGCACCTGCGGCACTTCGGCCAGTGGCGTGACACCTGCCTTGACGGTCTCCAGGCCGAGAAAGATGATTCCAAGGCCCAGCACTGCTGTTCCGACCGCCTGCCACTGCTTTTCCGGACGCAGCGTACGAATGCCATAGCCAACGATGAGCAAGGCAAACAGGAACTTGCCGACGTCGAAGGCAATGAGCTGACCGGTGAGGGTGGTGCCAATCTCCTGCCCCATCATAACGCCCACGGCCTGTTCCAGCGTGAACAGACGGGCGTTGATCAGGCCGATCATCGTCACCATAAGCAGGCTGCTGCTCTGCAGGATGGCCGTGGCCACAAACCCGAAACCGGCGGCCTTCAGGCGCCGATTGGTCAGGCGTTCGAGCCAGGTCTGAATCCGTCTTCCGGCGACCTGTTCCGTGCCTGTACTGAGCATGTCAATACCAAAGAGCAGAACAGCCAGGCCTCCCAACATTTGCAGCAGATACGCCAAGATCACAGCTTCTCACTCCTGGTCAGAGGGTCCATGCCGGTCGCCAGAGAGACTGAGCAGGCGATCCGCAGGCGGTGGTGAACGAAGGTCATTGTAGCATGCCTCACCGTGATGCGCAACCGTGGGCGGTTTCGGGGGTTTGTGCTAGTGCCGACACCCCCTATAATGGCGGTCACAGTCCGAAACAGAGGCAAGCAGATGGCATATCTCAAGATCATCCAGGTGGCTGACGAGCGAGAGCGGAGGGACATGGTCCTCTTCCCATGGACCGTGTACCGTGGTGACAAGAACTGGGTGCCTCCGCTGCGCAAAGAGCGCGACAAGATGCTGGATCCCAAGCGTAACGGCTTCTTTCAGCGATCAGATGTGGTGCTGTTCTTAGCCAGACGCGGCGAGCAGACGGTAGGCACCATCGCCGCCTTTGTCGACCGGCGATTCAATGAGACCCTGGGAAAGAAAGTGGGCTTTTTCGGCTTCTTTGAGGTGCTGCAGGACTATGAAGCAGCGGAAGGCCTGTTGAGCAGTGCGCGGGAGTGGTTGCGCGCACGAGGAATGACCGAGTTTCGCGGCCCGATCAACTTTCATCGCGACCGCGAGAGGGGGATTCTGGTCGAGGGCGCCGATTGTCCCCCGCCAATGCTGTGCGCCCATTCTCCACCATACTATCACGAGTTCGTGACTCGCTTTGGCCTGACCAAGCAGTCGGACGATTTCTGCCGTCGACTGCTCGTTTCCAGCGTTGTCGGCCCTCATGGTGAGCTGCCCGACAGGCTGGCCAGGCTGGAAAAAGTCGCCCAGCGCCGCTCCCACTTTGCTATTCGGCAGGCGCGCAAAGAGGATTGGGACGCCGAGCTCCAGAGAGTGCGCGAGCTCTACGACGCTACGATCGGCCAACTGCCAGACCACATACCGTGGACGGACGAGGAGATCAACGCCTTTGCCGAGGAGCTCAAGCCGATCGTGGATCCGTCTTTTGCCCTGTTCGGCGAGGTTGATGGCAAGACCGTAGGCTGCGTACTTGCTTTTCCGGATATGAATCAGGTGCTCATCCACCTGGATGGCCGCCTGGACGTGGCCCACAAGCTGCTGGCCTGGTGGTACATGAAGCGCATCAACATACTTAGCTTCAAGGTTGGCGGTGTGCTGGACGAGTACCAGGGCAGAGGCATCGAGGCGCTGATGCTGCTGGCTCTGGCCAAGGCGGCGGTGCCGCGCGGCTATCGCTGGGTGGACATGTCGCTGCAGGCGGAAGACAACGACAAGCTGACCACTCTGGTCACGCACTTTAACGCCGAAACCTACAAGAGGTATCGGATCTACACTATGCCGGCCTAGCCGGGACGAATCAACAGGCCTCAGGAGGGTGCAATGCTCAAGGCGGGCGACCGTGCGCCGGATTTCGCTCTGGTCTCGGACAAGGGAGACAAAGTCAAGCTATCTGGCCTGAAGGGAAAGAAAGTGATCCTGTACTTCTTCCCCAAGGCGGGGACCTCAGGCTGAACGGTTCAGGCCAACGGATTCCGTGACGAATCCGAGAGAATTGCAGCGGCGAACGCGGTGGTTGTCGGCATCAGTCCCGACCCGAGCGAGGCTCTGGCCGATTTCCGTGCAAAAAACAACCTGCCCTTTGTGCTGCTTTCCGATCCCAAGCACGTTGTGGCCGAAAAGTACGGTGCCTGGGGCGAGAAGAAGATGTACGGCAAGAGCCACATGGGAGTGATTCGCAGCCACTTTGTCATCGACGAGAACGGGCGCTTGCTCGACGTCCGCATCAAGGTGGGTCCTGACGAAAGCGTCAGACTCGCCGTGGAGAAAGTGACGGCTCCCGCGGGCTAGTACTTGGCCTGGTTCTGCAGGTGCTCTTCAAACGTCTCGGCAAAGACGTGCGAGCCGTCGCCTTTGGCCAGGAAGAAGAGATAGTTGGTTTCTGCCGGCTGCAGGACGGCCTGGATTGACGCCAGCCCCGGGCTGCAGATCGGGCCAGGCGGCAAGCCGGGGTGAATGTAGGTGTTGTAGGGTGAATCCACCGTGCGCAGCTCGCCCATGCTGATGTGCGGCCACCAGCGACCCGTGGCCGCGTCATAGCCCTTTCCATATTGCACTGTCGGGTCAGATTCGAGGTAAATGCCCTTGCGCAAGCGGTTCAGGTAGACACTGGCGATAATGGGCCGTTCCTCGGCCAGAACCGCCTCCCGCTCCACGATCGAGGCCAGCGTCAGTGCCTGGTAGAGAGTGAGACCCTCGTCGAGGGCTTGTTGACGCATCTCGATCGTCACGCGTCGGTCAAAGTTCTGCAGCATGGCATCGATGATCTGCGTCGCAGAGGCGGTGACGGCGAACTGGTACGTATCTGGAAAGAGAAATCCCTCCAGACTGTGAGGTGCAGTCGCCGGGCGATCGCGCAGAAAATCGTACTGGAAGGCGTCGCCGCGAACCAGGCCAATGAACTCTTCCTGGCCCGCCAGCCCTTCACTGGCCAGAAGGTAGGCTACCTCTTCGGCGCGCAAGCCTTCGCGAATGGTGACGGTCTTGGCCTGAAGCCGGCCGTGTCTGAGTTGAGTGACGACTTCTGACATGGGCATGTTGCCGGTCAGAGCATAGTCGCCCGCCTCGAGTTGCTGGTCCAGCCCCCAGTACCGCAAGAGAAGCCGAAAAAGCTCTGCATCGCGAATGATCCCCAGCCGCTCCAGCCGCGAAGCGATGGCCGCGGCGCTCTCGCCTGGCTGAATGGTGAATTCGACTTGCTGGGTGCTTCCCGAGGGGGGTGTCTCGATGTCGTTTCGCCGGAGGTTCAGGTAGAACCCCAGCAGAGTGCGCTCGAGAGACGAAAGGTCTACCTCCGCACCCGGTTGCAGGGCGGCCGCCCTCATCTGGCGCACAAAGAACCAGACTATGCCTCCCGCAACTCCAACCATCACGCCGACTGCCACCAAGAAGAGCACAATGCGACCTATGGTGCGTCTGGTTCCCTTCACAGAGAGCCTCCCTCGTGTTCTGGAGTCGATGGGCCGTGTGGGTCTGGCTGTCGGTGCGCATCGAGATAGCTCTGCAGAACGAGCGTCGCCGCCGCGGCATCGATCACGTCCCGGGCGTTTCGCCTGTTGCTCTCGCGCAGCAGCCGCTGCGCGTGCAGCGTGGAGAGCCTTTCGTCCCACTGGACTACCGCCACCGGGGCGAGCTTCGCTGTGAGCTGAGCTACGTACTGGCTGACCCTCTGTGACTGCGGTCCGGCCGACCCATCGAGTGAGCGTGGGTCGCCGACGACCACCAGCCCGACCTTGTGTTTCTGCACCAGGTCGACTATGGCGTCCTGCTCGGCAGCCAGTCCGGCGCATTTCAATACGGTCAGTGGACTGGCCATCCATCCCATCACATCGGAGATAGCCACCCCGGTTCTCCTGTCGCCCACATCCAGGCCAAGGACGCGCATGGTTATCTGGCACTTACCAGGATACGAATGCGCCTGGACCACAGGGGCAATCGGCCGCCAGGGCTATTGACCAGCTTGATGCTGGGGGCGGTCCTGAGCTTGAGGTTCTGCGAGAGATACCCTTCAGCCGCGACTGTCGTCTTGCCAGCGATAGAGCGTGCTATTCGTTCCGGGTCGATAGCGGGAGCGATCAGGCCCCGCACTGTCATGCTATAGCTGGCCTGCTCACGAGTGGCAGAGACCAGCTCGGCAGGGCTGTAGCTGGCTGATCCGCCTACCAGCTCATACCCTGGCTTGATGCGTTGGCGGAGCAGGCTCAGGAGCAGTTCATGTCCGTTGGCCGTGTCAACCGCCAGGCCGGTGACCTTGACGCGCATGGTCAGGCTGAGCTCGTCGGTCAGGTCGCCAACCTTGTGGTTGAACTGCTCGTCGAGCACGCTGATGTCCAGCGAGTCTGGCGCTACAAAGTCGGTTTGCGCCAGTCCGGCAGTAATGTCCCCGTATGCCTCCTGCTGCAATTGCTTCATCAGCTTGGCCCTAAGCGCTGCTACGTCATTGCCGTCGACGACGCCCATGCGGCGCACTGAACCGCCAGTAGTGCGGGCATCGTTCAGCACGTCGACCTGCGCGGCGAGCTCGCCCTCCACGACATTGATGCTGAGAGGCGACACGTTGCCCCTCGGCCCTGGCTCGGCGGCCAGAATGCCCACCCTGACTGTCGCATAGAGATCGCCAGGGAGCCAGGCATCGGCCACTGTAAAAAAGCGCACGTTGTCGCCTGTGCTGGTGCGCATGGCAGTACCCCTGGTGATCGTCACGCCAACGGTAGTCTTGTTGGCAAAGACGACCATCCCTGTGGCGTGACTGTCTGGAACTTCGGTGCGGCCGGTGGTAGGCATGCTCGCCGCCCCGCCTTGTTCGACGCTGATGGTTCGAGCCGGTATCTGCCCTGTCTCATATCTGGTCTGCGATAGTCCCGCCACGGCTTCGATGTGCATTGCCGCCTCGACCGGCTCGCTCACTGGCGCGAGTTCTATGGTAGCACTGGGGATCATCAACAGCATTACCCCAAAGAGGATGCCCGCCAGGAAAAGCGCAGCGGCAATAGAAACTGCCACACGGCGCGAGGAACGGCCTGCCGGCGTTCCTCCGGGACGGGGCGGGGGAGAGCGCAGGATGCTGGGAAATGGGCGCGGGGGCAGTCCCTCGTGCCTGCGCCTTCTGCGATCAAGGTAACGCAGACTGCTCTGCCGGGCCTGGTCGACCGAGTGCACGACCAGCAAGCCTACCTCGCGGGCGAGCCCTCTGGTGTCGCGGTGCTCGATTACCAATGCTAGGCGCAATGACAGATTGTCGGACCAGCGCCGCAGCAGAGCCAGATTGACGCGATTGTCCTCCAGTGCCTCGGTGCCCCTGGGCACATAGAGGAGGACTTCGCTCGGAGTGTCTTCTCCCGGCTTGATGCACTGGGACAACAACTGATGGATGGTGGTGATCGTTTCGCTACCGTTAAGCTCGATGACTCTCATCTACAGGATGCCCCTAACCTTGACCCTGGCCCTGGTCGCCGCCAAGAAGTTCATGCGCACGTTGCCGGGCTAGAGCGACGGCAGATGACAGCCTGTCCGGATCGCCGCCACCAGCCTGCCCCATCTCCGGGCGTCCCCCGCCGCTGCCGCCAATTGAGCGGGCGACCTCACCAACAAGCTTGCCGGCATGCACGCCGCGCTTGACCAACCCTGCTGATGCGGCTGCGATCAAGGCGACTCGATCGGCAAAGACCGAGCCGAGCACAATCAACGACTCGGTAGGCGGCGCTCCAGCGGAGTGCTGAGCGAGCCCTTCTCGGATCAAGTCGACCAGTTCGCGCAGTCGGTCGGCGCTGTCTACCTGCACGGGTGCGCTCACTACACGGGTGTCTCCGATTGCGGCTGCAGACTGAATGAGTTCCCTGGCCTTCTCACGCAGAGTCTGGCTGCGCAGGGCAGTGATCTCTCTCTGCTGCGCCTTGAGCTGCTCGGTGAGGTCGGCTGCTTTCTGTAACAGGTCGGCTGGCCGAGCCTCGAGGGTATCGGCAACGCGCGAGATGAGCTCCAGTTGCTCATGGAAGAACGCCTCGGCGCCACGCCCGGTGATCGCCTCGATGCGACGCAATCCGGCGCCGACGCTGGACTCGCTCAGGATGTGAAACAATCCTATCTGACCGGTGCTGCGCAGATGGGTTCCGCCGCACAGCTCGCGGCTATATGCATCGCCCACAGTGATCATCCGCACGGTGTCGCCGTACTTTTCGCCAAAGAGCGCGATTGCTCCTGCTGACCGGGCCTGGTCAAAGGAGGTGACAGCCGAAGCAACAGGCAGGTCGGCGCGAATGGCGGCGTTCACCTCGCGCTCGATCTGTCGCAGCTCGTCTGTCGTGACTGCCTGCAGATGAGTAAAGTCAAAGCGCAGCCGGTCCGGGGCGACCAACGACCCGGCCTGCCGGGCATGATCGCCCAGTGTCTTTTGGAGGGCGTGGTGCAGCAGGTGAGTTGCTGTGTGATTGCGGGCCACGTCCAGACGGTTGTCCTCATCGACTCTAGCCTGGACGCGGTCGCCAACTCGCAAGATGCCCTGGCTGACCTGACCGATGTGCGCGGTGATCTCGGGCATCGGGTGGCGCGTGTCCTGAATGACGATGCGGCCGCGTGGACCGACGATCTCACCTTTGTCGCCAACCTGCCCTCCGCCCTCGCCGTAGAAAGGAGTGCGGTCAAGCACGACCTGCACCTCTTGCCCCGGACCGACCTCGTCTTGAGGGGTGCCGTCACGGACCAGGGCTACGACGGTGGCTTCGGCGGTCAGGCTATCATAGCCAACGAAGGGTTCAGCGGCCAGATGCAGGCTCTGGTAGAGTTCTTGCTCCTGAGCGACACCAAAGCGCTGTGCTGACCGCGCTCGTTCTCGCTGCGCTTCCATGGCCTGATGGTAGCCAGCCTCGTCAATGGTGAGCTGGTGCTCCTTGGCCAGGTCACGGGTCAGGTCGAGTGGAAAGCCGTAGGTATCGTACAGACGAAAGGCCTTGTCTCCGGGAATCACGGTCTGGCCCGATTGCCTCAAAGACTCGACGATGCCATCTAGCAGGTTGAGGCCTACGTCGAGTGTCTGCAGGAAGCGCTCTTCTTCCTGCGTGGTGGCCTGGAGAATAAAGTCCCTGCGCGCTTGGAGCTCCTGGTAGTGGCTGCCCATCGTGTCGACCACTACCTTGATGGCTTCGGCCATAAAAGGCGTCCTGAATCCCAGCATACGCCCGTGGCGCGCTGCTCGGCGCAGGATCAAGCGCAACACATAGCTTCGCCCCTCATTGCCCGGGAGCATTCCGTCTGCCACGAGGAAGGCGATGGCTCTGGCGTGGTCGGCGATCACTCGGTACGAAACCATGCCCTGGTCGCGTTGCTTGTCGGTGTGTCGAAGCAGCTCCTGGATTCGCTGGATGATCGGCCAGAACAGGTCGGTCTCATAGTTGCTGGGTTTCCCCTGAAGCACCGCGGTGATGCGCTCCATGCCCATGCCCGTGTCAATGCTGGGCCTGGGCAGCGGGCGGGTGACTCCATCGGCAGTCGTTTCGAACTGCATGAACACCAGGTTCCAGAGCTCCCACCAGCGTTCGCACTCGTTGGCGAGGTTGCAGTCCGAGCGATGGCAGGTACAGTGTTCGGGGCCCCGGTCGTAGTGGATCTCTGAGCAGGGGCCATTGGGCCCTGTGTCTCCCATCGACCAAAAGTTGTCCTTCTTGCCCAGTCTGGTGATCCGCGTGGCCGGTACTCCGGCAATCTCCTGCCAGAGCTGGAAAGCCTCATCATCGTCGAGGTAGACGGTGGGGTACAGGCGGTTCTTGTCCAGCCCGAGGACCTGGGTCAGGAACTCCCACGCAAAAGCAATCGCGTCGCGCTTGAAATAGTCCCCGAAGGAAAAGTTGCCCAGCATCTCAAAGAAGGTGTGATGGCGTGGCGAGGGGCCGACGTTCTCGAGATCGTTGTGCTTCCCGCTGACGCGCATACACTTCTGGGCCGTTGTGGCGCGGGTGTAAGGACGCTTCTCAGCACCGATGAACACATCCTTGAATTGAACCATCCCAGCATTGGCAAAGAGCAGGGTTGGGTCATTGGCCGGAATGAGCGAAGAACTGGGCACAACGGTATGCCCTTTGGAGCGGAAAAAAGCCAGGAACGATGAGCGAATCTCAGAACTGGATATCATCGTAGACTCCCCAGGAACCGCGATGGCTGACCTGCCTCGGTGCGAGGTGGCTGGCTCAGCCAGAATCAAGCTGCCTGTACAGAGCGCTTGCGGTTGCGAACCGCCTCTGAATCGATATGGACTTTGCCTTGACGTTGACCGGTCGGTAACTCGTACATGATATCGAGCAGCGTCTCCTCCAGGATGGACCGCAGACCACGAGCGCCCATGCGGCACTGAAATGCCTCCTGAGCCGTCGCTCGCAGCGCGTCCTGGCCAAACTCGAGCTCAACGCCATCGAGGGCAAACAGCTTGCAGAACTGTCTGGTGAGGGCGTTCTTTGGCCGGGTCAATATGTCATACAGCATCTGTTCGTCGAGCGGGTCGACGCTGACCACAACCGGCAGCCGGCCGACCAGCTCGGGAATCAAGCCAAATTCGAGCAAGTCGTCAGCGCTGACACGCTGCAGCAGCTCGCTTGGGGTCAGAGGCTCGCGACGCACAGAGCCGCCGGTGAAACCCATGGTGCGGTTGGCCCCCAGGCGAGCTTCAATGATTTGCTCCAGGCCTTCGAATGAGCCGCCACAGATGAACAGGATGTCCGTTGTATCGAGCTGGATCAACTCCTGGTAGGGGTGCTTGCGCCCGCCCTGCGGCGGCACATGGGCGATGGTGCCCTCGAGAATCTTGAGCAGACCTTGCTGCACGCCCTCTCCCGACACGTCCCTGGTGACCGAAGGATTGTCGCCGCTCTTGCGGGCGATCTTGTCGATCTCATCCAGGTACACGATACCATACCGGGCGCGCTCGACGTTGTTGTCGGCCGCGTGAATCAGTCGAAGCAGGATACTCTCAACGTCCTCGCCGACGTAACCTGCCTCGGTGAGCGTCGTGGCATCGGCCATAGCAAAGGGGGCGGAGAGAATCCGGGCCAGCGTCTGGGCCAGGAGCGTCTTTCCGCACCCGGTTGGCCCAACCAGCAGGATGTTGCTCTTGTGCAGTTCGACTTCGTTGTCGCCCTGGCGCCGGGCCCTGGTGCGCTTGAAGTGATTGTACACTGCCACGGCCAGGACTTTTTTGGCCCGGTCCTGACCGACGACATAGTCATTCAGGCGCTGGTAGATCTCCGCAGGAGGTGGGAGCCGTTTCGTCTCGCCCTGCGTTCCCTGCGCTGGAGCCTGCTGCTCGAGGATCTCCTGGCAGATCTGCACACACTCGTCGCAGATGTAGACGTTGTCCGGTCCAGCGATGAGGTGGCGTACCTCATACTGCGGTCGGTGGCAGAATGAGCATTGCTGAAAGGTGGGTTCCCTGCGCATGGCCTCAAATGCCTTGTCCTGACGGGCTATTTGCCGGCCGAGCCCTCCGGCGCGGGGCCCGAACTGGTCTTGTCCTGGCTCTTGGCGGCCTTGCTGAGCACCTGGTCAACGATGCCGTACTTGACGGCTTCCTCGGCGTTCATCCAGTAGTTGCGGTCCGTGTCGACCACGATGCGCTCGAGAGGCTGGCCGGTGTGATGAGCGAGGATCTGGTTCAGGCGCTCTCGTTCGCGCAGAATCCGTCGTGCCTCGATCTCGATGTCGACGGCCTGACCCTGCACTCCGCCCCAGGGCTGGTGGATGTGTACGGTAGAGTTGGGCAGGGCATAGCGCCTGCCGCGCGTTCCGCAGCACAGCAGGATGGTGCCCATGCTCGCCGTCATTCCCACCGCGATGGTGGACACTGGCGCGCTTACGAGCTGGATGGTGTCGTAGATCGCCAGGCCGGCACTGATCGAACCGCCCGGCGAGTTGATGTACATCGATATTTCCTTGTCCGGATCTTCGCGCTGCAGGAAGAGCAGTTGGGCGACGATCACATTCGCCACCGCATCGTCAATCGGGGTCCCCAGGAAGACGATGCGCTCTTTCAGCAGCAGCGAGTAGATGTCATAGCCGCGCTCGCCGCGCCCGGTGGTTTCGACGACCATCGGAACAAGAGTAGCCAAACTGGGCTGGTTGCTCATTCTCGCCTCTTTCTCTACGCCTTGGCGGCGCCGGGGGTCTCCTCAATCTGCGTTTCTGGCTTTTTGGAGGTTCCGCCTGCCAGTTCTAGCAGACGATCGAGGGCCTTGCGTCGGAACAGGTCGCTGGCGACACCGCGCAGCGAGCCGTCGGTGGTGAGCGCCTGGCGAACCGACTCGGCGTTCTCGCCAAAGCTCTCGGCAACCCGAGTGATCTCCTGCTCCGTCTCTTCCTTGCTGACCTGAATGCCTTCGGCTTTGGCGAACTCGACGAGCACCAGGCCGCGCTTGAGACGCTCTTCGGCCGGGCCCCGTCTTTCCTCGCGGAGCTGTGCCGGGGTCTTTTTGGTGAGCTGCAGGTAACCCTCCATGGTGAACCCCTGCGAGGCCAGGCGCTCGGCAAAACTGCGCAGCAGGTCATCTACTTCCTGCTCGACAGCTACGGCTGGATACTCCAGCGTCGCGCCGGTCACGAGGGCGTCCAGCGCCTGATCGAGGGCCTGGTCGTGGCTCTCCTGCTCGCGCTGCTTCTGGAGTTGCTCCCGTACCTTGGCCTTGTAATCGGCCAGATCCTCGGCTCCGGCACCCTTGGCCAGCTCGTCGCTCAGTTGAGGCAGTTCCTTTTCCTTCACTGCCTTGACCGTGACGGCAAAATGGACGTGTTTGCCGGCAAGGCTCTGGTCGCGGAAATCGGCCGGGTAGTCCACGTCGAACTCTTTGGTCTCACCGGGCTTGATGCCGGTCAGGTTCTGTGCAAAGCCGTCCGGCGTCAATTGCTCGGTGACCTCGAGCGTTACGTCCCTCTGCTCTACGGGTTTGCCGTCGTCAGACGTGCCAGTGGCGTCAATCACCACTTGATTGCCCAGCATCACCTCGTGCTCCACCGGCTGCCAGAGCGCATTGGCTTCTTGCAGACGGGTGAGGCTCTCGTCAATATCAGCCTGCGTCACCTCGACCGTCTTTGGTGTGACCTTGATGCTCTTGTAATCACCCAGGGTCACAATCGGCTCTGTGGGCACAACCACCTTGAGCGTCAGAGGCTCGAGTTGCACAATGTCCAGTTCGCCTTGAGCATAGGGTTCCAGCTTGTTGTGCTCGAGAGCCTCCTTGTACCAGTCGTTGCCGACCTTGTCGAGCATCTCACGGTAGAGTATGTCCTTGCCGACCTGTCGCTCGATCATGGCAAAGGGAGCTTTGCCTGGCCGAAAGCCGGGGAGAGGACGATAGCGGTTGATGCGCTCTGCTGCCTGGCGGAGAGGAGTCTCAACTCGTTCCTGCTCCACCTCGATGGTCAGCGTGTACTGGCATGGTCCGGTTTTCTCACTAGTGATGTTCAACGAATTCTCCTTGCTACCACGACGATTTCCTGCTCGGCCGCAATTCGGTCGGGCGCTTACACAGAGAATGCTGGTTCACGTGAACCAGCATTCGGGGATTCAGAGCGGAAGACGGGATTCGAACCCGCGACCCTCTCCTTGGCAAGGAGATGCTCTACCGCTGAGCCACTTCCGCTTGCACCGTCACCGCTTTGGCGGGGAAAGCACTGTCCCGCCCCGGCGGAGCGACCTCCCACGCCGGCGCCCGTGCCAGTCGCGCCCTGCGGGGCATTGCCAGAGGCCATGGGGAAGGAGAGACTCGAACTCTCACGGATTTCTCCACATGATCCTAAATCATGCTCGTCTACCATTCCGACACTTCCCCGTGCCGGTAGATTCTCAATTCTAGATGATTCCGGGCAAAAGTCAAGTATATCGGACCTTTGACGGCAGCCGGGACCTCCTGTAAGCTATCGCGGCAAGGTTGCGCTTCTGGCCTGGCCACTGGCACAACCTTCAGCGGGGATTTGCGTACTATACGTGAAGGAGGATAGAAACCATGCGCATTGAAACAAAGTACGGTCCTGCCTACACGCTGGCCACAGCCACGCTTGATCCGAATGAAGAGATTCGGGTTGAGGCCGGCTCGATGGTGGCCATGTCCGCCGGTGTGACCCTGGAAACCAAAGCGGCCGGCGGGCTGTTGGCGTCGCTGAAGCGAGCTGTTCTGGGGGGCGAGAGCTTTTTCATGAACACCTACCATGCTCCTGCCGGCGGCGGGGAGCTCCTGCTCGCTCCGCCATTGCCCGGCGACCTGAAGGCACTGGAGCTCGCCGACGAGACGCTCCTGGTGCAGTCGGGCAGTTATGTGGCCTCATCCGGGACCATCGCCGTGGACACCAAGTTCGGCGGAGCCAAGACCTTTTTCGCCAGCGAAGGGCTCTTTCTGCTCAAGTGCACCGGCCGGGGCAGCCTGCTGCTCTCCAGCTATGGTGCAATCCATGAGCGGGTGTTGGCGGCCGGCGAAAAGTTCACCGTCGACACGGGCCACCTGGTGGCCTTTCCGGAGAACATCGGCTTTGTCGTTCGCGCCGTCGGAGGCATCAAATCCACCCTGTTCAGCGGCGAAGGGTTGGTGGTGGACCTCACCGGTCCGGGACGCATCCTGATGCAGACCCGCAGCACCGACGCCTTCCTGAGCTGGCTGGTGCCTCAAGTGCAGCGGAGAATGCCCCAGCAGCAGTCGTCCCATTAGTCAGGGCCGACTGACGTGGCAGTCAGGCCAAGCCTGATTGCCACGTTCTCTCCCGTGTGGCAACGACTGGTCGTACTAGGTGGAGGAGGCCGGCGGGGGTAGCGAAGGGCGCCCAGGCCTGCCCTTGATTTCGGCGAAACGATAGCCGACGCCACGCTCGTTAAAGATGTAGCGCGGGTTGCTTGGATCGGGCTCGATCTTTTGACGCAGGTAGGTCACATAGAGCCGCAGGAGCTGGGTGTCGTCCCGGTATTCATAGCCCCACACCTTGGACAAGAGCGTCTCGTGGGTCATTACCCAGCCGGCGTTGTTCACCAGATGGTAGAGCAGCCGATACTCGGTGGGCCGGAGCTTGACTCGATTCCCGGCGACCAGAACCTCGCGCCGCTGAAAGTCGACGGTCAGGCGATCGTCGATCACCAGGGTCGATTTCTGCCCCGGGCTGGGCATTTCGGCGCGCCGCAGCGCGGCCTTCACGCGGCTGGCGAGCTCCCGCGGGGAGAATGGCTTGGTTACATAATCGTCGGCACCCAGCTCGAGCCCGCGGACCTTGTCGGCCTCCTCGGCTTTGACGGTCAGCATGATCACCGGCACGCTCGAGACCTGCCGAATTCGCTCTAGCACTTCGTAGCCGTCCATTTCTGGCATCATGACGTCCAGCAGTACCAGGTCAGGAAGTTCATCGCGGACCTTGGCCAAGGCTTCGGTGCCGTTGGCGGCCGTGCTGATGACGTAGCCTTCGAGCTCTAGATTCATGCGCACAAAACGGACCATGCGCGGCTCGTCATCGACGACCAGAATGTGTTTTCGCTCTTCCGTCACGGCAGTGCTCCTTCGTCGTTGAGCCTAGCGAATCGGCAGGGTAAAACGAAAGGTCGATCCGGAGCGAGGGCTGCTCTCCACCCAGATTCGCCCGCCATGGGCCTCGATGATGGCCCGACACAGGTAGAGGCCAAGGCCTACGCCCTGCGTCCTGCGTCCCAATCTCGAATCGACGCGGTAGAAGGGCTGGAATAGATGCTGCTGCTCCTCGGGGGAGATGCCGATGCCCTGGTCGGTGACCCAGACCTGCGCCACGTCGCCCCTCACCCTGCCGCCCACTGTGACCGGGCCGCCCTCGGGCGAGTACTTGATGGCGTTGCTCAGCAGGTTCGACAGGACCTGTTGCAGGCGCTCCTCATCGGCCAGCAGCGGCGGGAAATCGGCCGGGAAATCGAGCCCGATCTCGTGCCTGGCAGCCTGCACTCGAAAGCGCTCGACCGTCTTGGCGGCCAGCCTGGGGAGAGAAACGTCACCCAGCTCCAGCTTGAGGGTACCGGCCTGAATGCGCGAAGCCTGAAGCAGGTCGTTGATCAGCCGGTCAAGGCGGTCGCTCTCCTCCTCGATAATGGTCAGACTTTCGCGGACGGTATCGGCGTCCCATCTGGCATCCTCACGGCGCAGCGTGTTGGCATAGCCCTTGATCAGCGCGACAGGGGTCTTGAGCTCGTGCGAGATGACCGAGATGAACATCTCTTTCATTTCCTGAGCTTCCCGGAAGCGCGAAACATCGTGCACGCTGCCGACAATGTGCGCCAGCTGCCCCTCTTGGTCGTAGAGCGGAGAATAGGTAATAGACACACTGGTCCTGTGGCCATCAGCGCGCACGATATCGCCTTCGGCAAGCAGCGGTTCCTCACGACTCAGCGACTGCAGGGGACACCCCTCCTTGCAGATATTGGCGCCCTGCGCATTGTGCAGGGCAATCACCTTGTGACAGGGCTGCCCTGCTGCGGCCTCGGGAGTCCAGCCGGTCATCTCGGAGAGCTTGCGGTTGATCGTCTCTATGCGGCAGTCGGCGCTGAGAATGAGCACGCCGTCAGCGCTGTGTTCAATGATGGCATTGAGGCGCTCTTTCTCTTCCGCCAGCCGCTGGTAGAGCGTGGCATTGCGCACGGCGATGGCTGCCTGGTCGGCGAAACTCGATAGCACCAGGCGGTCGTCATTGGAGAAGGCGGCATCTCTGGTGCGAAAGACATAGATGACACCGATCAGTTGTTCTTCCAGCAAGAGCGGCAGTCCAACTACCTGACGGAGATTGACGCCCAGCCTGGCGGCCACCAGGGGCAGACGGCTGTAGAGGTCAGACGACGGCCAGCGCGAACCACTGAGAGGCAGGTCAGTGAGCAATGGGGCCAACAGCAGGTGCAGTTGTGACGAGTTGGCGGGCAGGCCGTGTGAGGCGCGAATATGGAACTCGTTGTCCCGTCCGCGCAGGGCGATCAGCCCTGCCTGTCCGCCGAGCATCTCCACTGCTTTGCGGATGATGAGCTGCAGGAGCGGCGGCAGGTCGAGGCGCGCCGTCATAGCGCGGCTGATGCTCAGCAGATAGTCGCGCTGTCGAAGCAGATAGTCTTCCATGAGCAGGTTCTCCAGCGGCGAAGGTCGAGCAACCCGTGAGCCGCCCTGCGGCTTTCGGTGTCAGAACCCGTGGCGGCAGCAGTAGGATACTCGGGCGGTGCCGCTGTGTCAATCGTGGAGCGGGTCGGCAAACCAGGGCTCAGGTCCGGAGGCGTTCCTCACGAGCATCTCTCTGGCTGCTGCGGGGATGAGACGCGCTTGTTGCTTGCGCCGGTCTGGCGAGTTCTTGGCTAGACGCCGCCGTAGGCCATGAAGCCTCCGTCGACGGTCACGACGGTGCCATGGACAAAGGCCGCACTGGGAGACACCAGCCACACGGCGGCGCCAATCAGGTCATCCGCTTCGCCAAAGCGCGCCTGTGGCGTGTGAGCGAGGACCGTCTGCCCGCGCTTGGTCAGGGTTCCGCTGGACCCATCGGTCAACAGAAATCGATTCTGCTCGGTCAAGAAAAAGCCCGGCGCCAGGGCGTTCACGCGGATCCGTTTCGAGTAATGGAGCGACAGATGAACGGCCATCCACTGAGTGAGGCTGATGACAGCGGCTTTGGCGGCCGAGTAAGCGCCCACATTGGTCAAAGGGCGAAAGCCACTCAGGGAGGCGATGTTGAGAATGGTTCCCGAGTCCTGAGCCACCATCTGGCGGCCAAAGACCTGGGTGCAGAGGAGAGTGCCGAGCAAGTTCAGGTTGAACACCCACTGAAACGCATCTTGGGGCAGGTCGAAGAAGGAGAGATCCGGAGCAGTGGTGGCCTCTTTCTTGTTGCCGCCGGCACCGTTGACCAGGATATCCACACGGCCGTAGCGGCCCATAATCTGTCCGAGCGCCTGCTCCAGGCTCTCTGGCTCAAGCACGTTCGCCTGCACGGCTAATGCCTCGTTGCCGTCAGCCCGGATCTGTCCGGCCACGGCCTGGGCAGCCTCCAGGTTCACGTCGAGAACGACAACCCTGGCACCGAGACGCCCAAAGGCGCGCGCCATGGTGCCGCAGAGGATGCCACCGCCGCCGGTCACGACGGCAACCTGACCCTCCAGGCCATATAGCTTGTTCAGATAACCTGTGTCCATCTAGTCCTCCACGAGGGCGAAAAACCGAGCCGGAGCGCCCTCGGCGGCAAGCTTGAAGAACGGGGCAAAGAACTGGGCGCCGGTGGGCGGCAGCTCACCGAGATGGGTGAGGCCTTCCAGGATGATCACCCCCTGGCCCAGGATCGCACGGTGGGTGACAAAGTCCTCGGAGGTGAAATCGGCGGAACGACCGGCGATGTACTCCTCGGAGAAGTCAAAGCCGATAGCCTTGGGACCGAATCCCACGAGCCAGGCGGCCGCTTCCGGAGTCAGCCAGGGGGAATCGGTGAAGAACTCGGGCGTGCCCCACATGCGGTCGGACCATCCGCTGTGGATCAACACGATGCTGCCGTGCTCGACTTTGACGCCGCAGGCCTCGAGCTCATCCACTGTGATGCCATGGTGGGCGGGCGCGTTTGGCAGGTGGAACACCACCGCCTCGCCGATAACGCGGTCGAGCGGTATCTCGGCCAGGAGGGGCGCACCGGCTACGACGTGGCGCGGCGAGTCGACGTGGGAGCCCGTGTGCAGCGTGCCTTTGAACGAGCTGGCCTGCCAGTGTCCCGGACCGCGCCTGGCCGGTGTGATTTCTACCTGTGCCTTCGTGGAGGGCGGCCCTCTGGTGCCGTCTTGAACGCCGAGGCTCAGGTCGACAATCCTTTTGCCGAAAACGTAGGGTGCTTCATTGGTGGCCATCGTTTCTCCTCCCCCCATCATGCCTGGTGTCTTCGGGTCTCCAGCAGCTCGGCTGCCGTGGCGACGATGTTCGATGGAGTCAGGCCGTACTTGGTCAGCAGGTCGTCATTGGACGCTGATTCGGCATAGCAGTCGCAGATGCCCACGCGGCGCATCAGAGTCGGCGCTCGCTCCGAGAGGACTTCGGCTACGGCAGCACCGAGCCCGCCGATGATGGAGTGATCCTCCACGGTGACCACTGCGCCTGTCCGCCGGGCCACCTCGACTACTGCGTCTGCGTCAAGGGGTTTGACGGTCGGCAGGTGCAGGATGGATGCCTCAATGCCCTGGTTGGCCAGCAGGCTGGCGGCGTCCAGTGCCGGAATGAGCATCCAACCGGTGGTGATCAGCGCGACGTCTTTGCCCGAACGCATAGGCACGGCCGAGCCGATGTTAAAGACATAATCCGGCGGCATCACGGTGGGGAACGGGTCTCTGGTCAGCCGGATGTAGACCGGACCGCGGAACGCGACCGCAGCGCGCATCGCCGCCCTGGTCTCAACGCCGTCGGACGGAGCCAGCACAGTCATCTGGGGCATAGCGCGGAAGATGGCCAGGTCCTCGACTGATTGGTGCGTGATGCCCGTTTTGCCGGCCAGAATGCCGCTATAGCCACCGGCGATCTTGACATTCAGCCGGGGCTGCACAATGGAGGCGCGCACCTGGTCGAGAGCTCTCTTGGAGGCGAAACAGGCAAAGGTATTGGTCACGGGCAACCAGCCCGTCAGGGCCAGCCCGGCGGCGATGCCCATCATATTCTGTTCCGCGATGCCCACCTGAATGAACCTCTTCGGAAAGGCATCAGCAAACAGTGAGGCCTTGGTCGAGGTTCCCAGGTCTGCGTCGAGCACGATCAAGTTCTCGACCTCGCGTCCGAGCTCGACCAGCGCTTGACCAAACGCCTCACGGCAGGCTACAGCCGGTCCGTGACCACAAGTGTAGTTGCTCTGGCTCATTGTGCACCCCCTGACGCGAGCTCGCCGAGAGCCCTTTCCAGCTCTTCCTTGGATATCGGTTTGGCGTGCCATTCGACGCGGTCTTGCATGAACGAAACGCCCTTGCCCTTGACGGTGTGTGCCAGTACGACGCGTGGTTTGCCCGGGGTGCGCGGCGCTTCGAACGCGCAGATGAGCGCCTCGAGGTCATGACCGTCCACCTCGACCACTTCCCAGCCCATCTCACGCCACAGACCAGCGAAAGACAGAGTGGGCATTACGTCGGCAATCTTGGCCATCAACTGGAGGCGGTTCCAGTCGACAATGGCTGTGAGGTTGTCCAGGCCAAAGGCCGGGGCCGACATAGCTGCCTCCCAGACCTGGCCCTCCTGGCATTCGCCATCTCCCAGGAGACAAAAGACGCGGTAGTTGTGCCTGGCCATTTTGGCGCCCAGGGCAATGCCGATGGCGACACTCAGCCCCTGCCCGAGAGACCCCGAGGACATATCGACGCCGGGGGTCTTGCGCATGTCCGGGTGGCCCTGCAGGCGTGAGTTCAGGGTGTCATGCGTTGACAGCTCTGCCTCGGGGAAGTAGCCGCGCCGGGCCAGCGTCGCATAGTACACTGGAGCGGCATGGCCCTTGGACAGCACCAGACGGTCACGTTCTGGCCAATTGGGCTGGTCCGGATCGATGCGCATGACCCTGAAGTACAGCGCGGTCAGGATCTCAACTGCCGAGAGGGACCCGCCAGGGTGCCCGGCCTGGCTCTTATTGAGGGTCTTGAGTATCAGCCGGCGTATGGCGGTGGCCTCATATCTCAGCGCGGCGAGTTCGGCCGCTGGCGTAGCTTCGGGTGGCATATCAGGGTTCACTCCTTTTCGCAATTTGATTCCCGTTAGCAGCGGATGTTGTCAGGTAGGCTCCAATGAGGACCAGCAGAGCTCCGATCAGAAAAGGCAGGCCGAGCGGCTCGTGCAAAAGCAGCCAGGACAGAACACTGGTGGTGAGTGGCGCGATGTAGATAAAGACCGACGCACGTGACGCTTCCAGGCTGGCCAGGGCGCGGTTCCACAGGATGTGGGCGAGAATGGTCGAGAACAGGCCTTGAAAGGCCAGCATAATCCAGGGCAGCGCCGGAGCCCGAGGAAAGGCCCCGAGACGGGAGATCTCCAGAGCAGCGAAAGGCACAAGGCCGATGGCGCCGATGGTCTGGGTGTAGACCATCGCCGGGAATGGCCTGAACCTGGCCAACACTCTCTTGTTCACGACCAATCCGATGGCTCCGCTGATGGCATTGAACAGAATGAGCAAGTCGCCCAGAAAGTGGCTTGACTGCAGAGAAAAGGACCTGAGCGTGCCACCGGTCGAGAGGATGATTACCCCGACAAACGCGGTCAGTACGCCGGCCAGTTTGCGGCCAGACAGCGTTTCGTGAAGGACGAATGCCGACAGAACAGCGGCAAAGACGGGCCGCACGTTGACAATGACCGAGGTGTTGGAGGCGGTGGTCAGCTTGATTCCGGCGTATTGCAGGGCAAAGTAGAAAGAGGTCTGAAACAAGCCCACTGTGATCAGATCCGGCCAGTCATCTCGCTCGATGTGCTGGACCTTGCCCGTCAACCACAGCAGTGGTAGCGAGCAGAGGGCGACTACAGCGAAACGAAAGGAGGCCGCCGTAAACGGCGGAATGTAGCCCACTGAGTACTTGGCGGCGACGTACGATGCGCCCCACAGCATCGAGGCGGCAGTGGCCCACAGCACAACCTGGTGGGGTATCGATGTAGTTGAGTCTTGCTGAATCAAAAGGCCCTTGCGGGATCGGGGATTCACGACTTTGGTCTGTTCCCTCACGCTCTCACCACCCACCGGACTCGTGCAGAATGTAGGAAGCAGGTGTGGTCGGCGGTGAGAAGATCGAAGCCGTAATCAGAGGCTCGTCGCCTGTATTGCGCACCATGTGCCGCGAGTTAGCCGGCAGGAGCACCGCATCGCCCTTCTTGAACGGGGCCGTCTCGCCGTCGACCCAGGCCTCTCCCTCGCCGGCCAGAATGAGCAGCACTTCCTCGGTGTCTTTGTGGCCGTGCAAGGGGCGCACGGTCGAATGGGCGGGGCAGTTCATAATGGCGATGCCGATCTTTTCAACGCCGAGGGTTTCCGGCGTCACCAGCCATTGCAGGTCGCGACCGGGCAGATGCTGCACGGGGATATCGTCCAATGAAGCAACGCGAACAGGCATCGAACGTACTCCTCTCAGACAGGGTCTGAGCCAGCCACCCGACAGACGCCGCACAAGCTCGGCCGCGCGCCGGCACGGGGGCCAGCTCAGAACCTGACCAATAGTCTGGCGAACGGTTACAGGCTGCGGGTGTAGGCGCAGAGGCTGCGGTAGCCGTCCTTGGTCACGACCACGTTCTCCTCAATGCGCACGCCGCCCCAGCCCTGAATGTAGATGGCTGGCTCAACGGCAAAGGTCATGCCCTCCTCCAGGAGTTCCTTGCTCTGCGGATGCAGAGTGGGCGGCTCGTGGAACTGCAGGCCAACGCCGTGGCCGACGTGGTGCACAAAGTGCGCGCCGTGCCCGCGGTCGACGATCACCTGCTGGGCCACCCGGTTGAGCTCGCTGGCCGGGGTGCCCGGCTTGACGATCTTGAGCGCGGCATCGACTGCCTCGTTGACGATCCCCCAGATCTCCTGGGCGCGCGGGGTGGGCTCGCCGACGGACATGGTGCGCGTCAGGTCAAAGAAGTAACCATCGGCGAAACCGTCCAGCTCTAGCAGCACGACATCACCGCGCTCCAGCTTGCGCGCGCTGGCAATGCAGAAAGGTCGCCAGGAGATGGCCGAATTGGGTCCGGACATGGCAAAGCAGTATCCGCGGGCTCGTCGGACGCCGTTGTAGCCAACACCTTTGCCGTACATCCGGCCCTCGACTGCTCCAGAGACCTCGGCCTCGCTCACACCGGGGATCATCAGCTCACGTCCGGCCGCATAGCCAAACGCACCGATATCGCAGGCTGTCTGGATGAGCTCGACTTCCAGTGGCGACTTGACGATGCGTGCCTTGCGGATGGCATCGGAGGCGTCGACGAACTTGGCCTCAGGGAAAGTGGTGAACAGCATGTCAAAGCTGCACTGGGTCGGGACACGGGATTCCGCCGAGACATTGTTGGCCGCCACGAGCTCAAAGCTGGCTTCATAGCCGATGGTGCCTTTGGCGTTGTAGCCCTTTTCCTTCCACAGGCCCTTCAACATCTTGGAAAAGTCGCGCGTCGGATTGGCGAGCTGCTCCAGGTCAAAGAACTTGTAGGGGCGGGCATCCTGGACCCAGCTATCGGCGACAAACTCCTGCTCGCCTTCCACGTAAAAGATGGTTGCTTCACCCTCCAGAGGCACCACGGCCATAGAGGCGCCAAAGATCGGCCAGTACCCGGTGGTATAGAGCACGTTCTCGGCAATGCGCAGGATGAGGTAATCGATCCCCTTGGCGCGCATCTGATCCTTCATTCTCTTGATGCGGAATTCGTCTCGACCTCGAAACATGTTATCCCCTCCCAAGTGGTTGTATTAGCCCGGAGCGGGCTAGGAATAGACGAGAATGTCGGGGGACACGCTGGTAACGGACCGGGTCCCCGTCAGCAGCATGGCGCGCCGAAGCTCAGCGGCCAGCAGGTCGATCACGTGAGCGACGCCCTCTGCACCGGCCACAGCCAGACCCCACAGGGCCAGGCGACCGATGAGGACGCCGCGGGCACCCAGTGCTAATGCCTTGAGCACGTCCGTGCCGCGGCGAATACCGCTGTCCATCCAGATTTCAACCTTGTCGCCGACCGCATCGACGATCTCAGGCATTACCTCGGCGGGGGCCTCGCCATAGTCCAGCGCAAACCCGCCGTGGGTCGAGACAACAATCAAATCGGCGCCAGCCTGGACTGCAGAGACGGCATCCGGGACAGACATCACGCCTTTGACGATAAAGGGCAGTCTGGTGCAGGCACGGAGCTCGGTGAGCTCGCGCACGCTGGGGAAGGCGGAAAAGTCCTCGTAGCGTCGCTCGTCGCCGCCCGGTTTGAGGCCGGCGGCAGAGTCAATGTCCACTCCCACGGCGAAGCAACCGTCTTGCTGCGCCTGCAGCAGTTCCTTACGCAGCAAGTCTCGGTCCCGCAGGCACTTGACAATCTTGCAAGTCGGTGCGCCAGTGGCCAGCATATCCTGGTGTTGGTCGCGGGAGCTGGGATAGCCCACCGAACCAAGGACGCCGGCAGCAACCGCACCCCGGCCCATCGCGGCGAATGGCTTGTCCACAAAACCAGAGATGTGCGTGGACATGGGCGCGATCGCGATGGGCGCCTTGATCGACTGGTTGAGAAAGGTGGTGGCCAGTTCAACCTCGCGAATGTCATGAATGGCGCGCATGCGGAGATGGATCCTGTCCAGGACCTGGCGCTGGTAGCGCATGGTTGTGCCGGTTTCGGCACCTCCCCCCGCATCAACCCACACATCAGCGCGAGTAGGCTTTTTCTGCTTAAAGACCTCACAGCTGATACTGCGAATCTCAGCCCAGGTCTGTGGCAATTCCTTCTCGGGCATAGTCACCTTTCATGTCGCCAAGGATCCCAGGGGGGCTGGCCGCAGCACCGCCGGTTTGCACCAGGCTGCACAGCGGCAGGCACCCCCTGGTTTCGATGGACGACTTGTCCCGCCGTTGGGTCAAACGGGACCGGTCAACTCGACCCCATGGAGCCGGGTCGGGTCAGGCTACTGCTCTACGTACTCGTCGGCGTTGGCCGCGGTCACGATGGCGGTGGGGGTGCGGATTTCCTTCGGCACCTTCTCGCCGTTCAAGAACTTGATCATCGCGGCGACGGACCAGTAGGCCTGCTTCTGCGGGGCCTGAGAGATGGTAAAGTCGATGTCGCCAGCCTTGAGGGCCTTGACGATGTCGGGATAAACATCGACGCCACCCAGCACGATCTTGTCGTTCGGGATGTTGGCGGACTTGACTGCCTCAACGGCACCGAGCACCATTTCGCCTGATGCGCCGATGACGGCGTTCAGGTCGGGCCAGCGCTGCAGCGTGTTCTCAGTGACCTGCATGCCTTCGAGGCGGCGCCAGTGAGCGGTCTGGGAAGCGACCTCGATGTTCGGGTACTTGGTGAGATAGTCATTCATGCCCTTGCGGCGGTCGTCAGCCGTCTGCTGGCCAGGAAAACCCTCCAGGATCAGAATGCGGCCCTTTTCGCCGATGGCCTGCACGGCACCTTCGGCCACGGTCTTGCCGACCAGAATGTTGTCCGCTCCGATGTAGCAGACATAGTCGCCGCCGCTGCCGCGGGTGTTGTCATAGATCACGGGAATCTTGGCCGCGTTCAGCTTTTGGATAGCGGTGGCGATGGCGGTGGTGTTGGCGGGGGCGATGACCACGCCGTCGACGCCCTTGGTGATGAGGTCTTCGACGATACGGATCTGCTCTTCTACGTTGTCGGGGTTGCTCGGGGCAAGCACGGTTACTTCGACGCCAAAGTCCTCACCGGCCTTGAGCGCCCACCGCTGGTGGGTCAGCCAGAAAGGATTGGTAAAGTTCTTGAGGACGACGGCGATCTTGTACTTCTTGGCTGGCTTGACCGTCGGGTCAAAGTCATACACGGGGGTCAGGTCGACAACCGGAAGAGGCGTGGCGGTTACAACGACGACCTTCTCTTTCTCAACTTCCTTGATGATGGTCACGGGAGTGGGAGTGGCGGCGGGCGAGCAGGATGCCAGGGCGCCCAGGGCCATCAACACACTCAGGAGCAACAACACTGACTTGGTGAAGCGTGACATAGCGAGATCTCCTCCTGTCTTGAATGTGGCAATTCGCGAACCAGCAACTGCGAGTCACCTCATTGTGTCCGTTGTCTTGCTGCGCACCTCCCTCCACGGGCATAAGCCAGTCTCAGCATGCGCCAGGACTGAGCTGTCTGTACTATTCTTGGCCGATCAAACGCCGGCTCCACTGGTCGAGGAGTACGGCACCCAGAATGACAAGGCCCTGGACAACGCTCTGCCAGTTTGAAGACAGGCCCATCAAGTTCATGGCATTACCGATGAGGGTCATGATGAGTGCTCCGATGACCGTGCCAAAGATACCACCCTGACCACCCCGGAGCGAAGCGCCGCCAACGACGACGGCGGCGATGGCTGGCAGGAGCTGCTGGTCCGACATGCCTGCTTCCCCAGAGTTGAGCAGCGACGCCATCAGAATGCCAGAAAAGCCCGCGTAGAGTCCGCTGAGGATATGGGCCTGCATCAGCACGCGCCGTGTGTCAATACCGGACAGACGGGCAGCCTCGCGGTTCGCGCCGGTGGCATAGAGGCGCCGCCCGAAAGTGGTCCGGTTCAGGATGAACCAGGTTAGAAGCCACACGATCACCAGGAGAAAGATGGGCACAGGGATCCCCGCCACGCGCCCGATGCCAAAGAAACGAAAGCTGCGCTCGAAACCATAGATGTTGTAGCCGCCCAGCATGACCACGGCAAACCCGATGGCCATCCACTGGGTGCCATAGGTGGCGACAAAGGTAGGCAGGCCAATGTAGGCGCGCATCAGCCCATTGGCACTGCCCGAGAATGCACCCACCGCCAGTCCGGCCGCCATGGCCAGAGGAACAGGTACGTGGGCTCGGTCCAACAGCCAGGCGGTCATAATGGCGGCCAGCGTGGCCACCGTGCCCATGGACAGATCGATGCCGCCGGTGAGCACAATGATCGTCTGGCCGATGGCGAGGATGGCCAGCAGGCTGGCGGAGCGAAGTACATTGAGCAGGTTGGCCGCACGGAAGAACTCGGGTGCGACAAAGGCCATGAACACGCACAGCAGTGCCAGCATGAACAGCCGAGAGAAGCGGGTGACGAAATCGGCCAAGAGCGGCCGCGCCTCGATTCGGGCTGGCATTGTCTTTTCCATCTACAGTCCCTCCTGGCGCCGCTTCATAATCACGTCAAAGATGATGGCCACAATCAACACGATGCCGAGGATCAGGGCCTGATACACCGGCCTGATGCCGATGACATTCAGCCCATTGCGCACCACCGCTAGCAGCAGCACTCCAAGGACCGTGCCCTTGATCCCGCCGCGCCCCTTTTCGAATGACGTTCCTCCGATGATGGTGGCAGCGATGGCATCAAACTCCCATCGCAGGCCGATAGTTGGTTCGGCAGCGTGCAGGCGCGCCGCCATCAGCACTCCGGCAACCCCGCCCAGACCGCCGGCCATGAAGTAAGTCATGAGCTTCCACCAAGCGGTGTTCACTCCGGAAAGCCCCGCGCCCACTTCGTTGCCGCCAAGGGCAAAGATATAGTGACCGAATGGCGTGTGGTAGAGGATCAGGTACACGGCGCCAAAGGCCAAGGCAGCTACCACGATGGGCATCGGGAGCAAGCCGAAAAGACGCCCGCTGCCGAAAAACACAAAGGCGGCAGGATCCGCGTAGACCGAGGATGCTTTCGTGAGGACCACTGCGGCTCCGGCGCCCAGGCCCGACATGCCGAGCGTAGCGATAAACGGAGGCAGGCGACCACGGGCGATCAGCAACCCGGTGATGGCGCCGCAGAAGAACCCTGAGGCGACGCCGGCCAACATGGCCAGAACTGGCGTGACTCCGCGGGTCATCAGGAGGACCGCGACCACGCCCCCCAGAGTGAGGATAGAACCGAGCGAGAGATCAATGCCTTCGGTAAGGATCACGCAGGTGGCACCCAGTGAGAGCACCAGCAGCACAGAACCCTGAACGGCGATGTTGAGAAAGTTAGAGATGGTAAAGAAGTGGCCCCGACTGGCGATGGCGAACCAGACCACGATGATGCCCAGCACCCAGAGCACCGGCGGCACCCGGTCGTACCACTTTTTCTGCAGGGGTTTGCAGGTCCGCTCCACGCTACGCCTCCTGTCCTCGCTGTGCTGCCGCTACACCCGGTGAGGCGCTGCTCCCCGACACGACTGATGGAGCCGCCTGGGCCTGGCCCATAGCGCAGGCAATGACGCGTTCTGCCCTGGCCTCTTCGCGACAGAATTCACCCACGACCTGACCCTCGTGCATTACATACACACGGTCACTCATGCCCAGAACCTCCGGCAAGTCCGAAGACACCATCAATACGGCTGCCCCCTGAGCCACGAGTTGATCCATAAAGTCATGGATTTCGGCCTTGGCTCCCACGTCAATGCCGCGCGTGGGTTCGTCGAATATCAGCAGTCTGGACTCGGTGGCCAGCCACTTGGCCATCACCACCTTCTGCTGCGTGCCGCCGCTCAAGAACTGCGTCAACCGTTTCTGCGAAGGCGTCGCGATGCGCAGGTCCCGAATGTACTTGTCGACGACGTTTCGTTCCTTGTTGAGGTCGACCACGGAGCGAGGGAACAGTCGGTGCAGGCTGGCCATGACAATGTTCTCGGCGACAGACAGCTTGAGCGCCAGTCCGGTGAGCTTGCGATCCTCGGGCAGCAGGCCGACTCCCTGTTCGACCAACTGCGTGGGAGCCGACCCGGTGACGCGCTTGCCGAACACGAACACTTCGCCGCAGTCGATGGGATCGGCACCAAAGATGGCCCGAACCAGCTCGGTGCGGCCCGAGCCCACCAGCCCGGCCAGGCCAACGATCTCGCCACGGCGTACTGTCAGGTCAATGCCCTTGATGCCGTTGCGGGCTGAGGTGAGGTTCTCAACACGCAGAGCCTCCTCACCCGGACACTGGTAGGTTCGCGGAAACAGGTCGCTGATCTCTCGACCGACCATCATCTGTACCATCTGGTCGATGGTGAGATCTCTGATGCTCTTGGTATCAACCAGTTGGCCATCACGCAAGACCGTTACCCGGTCGCCCACTTCGTGGACTTCGTTCAGGCGGTGAGAGATGTAGACAATGCCCATTCCGCGCTCGCGCAGCCGCCTGATCATCGCAAACAGCTTGTCAATTTCGCGGTCGGTCAGGGTGGCCGTGGGCTCGTCCATGATCAACACCTGGGCGTCGATGGAGAGCGCCTTGGCCACCTCGACCATCTGCTGCTGGGCCACACCGAGGTCGGCCACGATGCTGGCGGGGTCCACGTCCATATTGAGCGAGTCCAGCACCTGCCGGCTCTTGTCCTGCATCGCCTGGTGGTCCACCATGAAGCCAAGCGGTGGCTTTCTTCGGGGATAGCGGCCCAGGTAGATGTTCTGAGCGACGTTGAGGTAAGGTACCAGGTTGAACTCCTGGTAAATGGTGCTGATGCCGAGTTGCTGGGCATGAGCCGGACTGTTGATGCGTACCTTCTGACCCTTGATCTCGATCTCGCCAGAATCAGGCATATAAGCGCCAGCCAGCACCTTCATGAGCGTGGACTTGCCGGCACCGTTCTCACCCAGCAAGACGTGCACCTCTCCGGGGAAGAGGTCAAAGCTCACGTTCTGAAGGGCGCGCACTCCCGGAAACGTCTTGGTGATGTTCAGCAGCCTTACCAGCGGAGCTGTCGACATAATCACATCCTCCTGAATGACGAACAGGGAGATTACGCCTGGGGCTCGAGCACAACCTTGATGGCTCCATCGCGGCGATGGATGTAGGTGTCCAGTGCCTTGTGAATCTCGCGCAGCGGGAAGCGATGGGTAACAATCCCTTCGGCGGAGAGCTTGCCGATGCGAAAGAGCTCCATGGCGCGAGCGCAGTTGGCTCTGCCTTCGCCTCGCACTCCGGCGGCGCGCATATCATCGAGCACGAACTTTTTGATGTTGATCAGAGCCGGCTTGAGCGGATCGCCGATGAAGGAGATCCGCCCGCCCTTGGCTGCCATCTCGATGGACTGAGCAGCGGCGAGCGGATCGCCCGTTACCTCGATGACCAGATTGGCGCCCAGCCCGCCCGTTTCGCGCCTGACGATGGCCACGGGGTCTTCCCTGGTGACATCAATGATTACATCGGCTCCATAGAGCTTGCCTACGGCAAGGCGCTCCGGGCGAGTGCCGGTAAGAAAGACCTTGGAGGCGCCCAGGGCCTTGACAATCTGCAGCGCCATCAGGCCCATAGGGCCGGGCCCGAGCACCGCCACTGTTTCGCCGGCCATAAAGCCGCCGACGTTCTCGATGGCGAACATGGCGCACCCGGCAGTCGTTGCGAGAGCGGCGCCCCAGAAAGGCAGCGAGTCGGGAACGGGATAGAGAGTGTTGGTGTGGTTGACGACGTACTGGGCATAGCCGCCATTAGTGGTAAAGCCGTAGTGGCGGTGACCGGTCTCCATCTTGCCATAGTTGAGGCAACTGGTGTACTGACCGCGCATGCAGTTAACGCACTTGCCACAGCCCTTGTGCGCTTCGACGGCGACTCGGTCGCCGACTTGCCAATGGCCGACCATGTCGCCCACGGCGACGATCTCGCCGGCGTACTCGTGGCCCGGGGTGAACTCGCCGTAGCGCAAGGGATAAGGCCAGTCGGCGCTGATCACCTTGGGGTCCGTGCCGCAGATGGCGCAGGCCTGCACCTTGAGCAGGACTTCTTCTGGTCCTGGTCTGGGCACCGGGACCTCTCGCAGGCGCAGGTCGTTCGGCCCATAGAGTACCGCTGCGGTCATCGTGTCGGGAATCGCCATGTCTCTGCTCCTTCGTCTACTGAGATGGTTTGTTGCGGCCGCTCATGTTGGCCAGTTCCGGCTCGGCCTCTTCCACCTGCTCCGGCTGCGCCTCGCCCAGTGACCGCGCCACAGCGATCACGGTGCGCGCGTTGTTCTCCTGATGCAGTCGGGCGATGCGCTCCGCCTCTTCGGCCTGGCCGGCGATGACTGCCGCGGCGATGGCCCTGTGCTCACGGACGATCTCCTTAGCCCGGCCGGGCCAGGTGGTGGTGAGGCCACGGTAGCGAGCGGTGCTCGCGTAGAGCGTCGAGATGTAGCGGTGCAGCAGTGGCGACTGGGCGGCAGTGAAGATGATGTCGTGAAAGGGGAGATTCAGAGTGGTGATCACGTGGTCGTGCCCCTTGTCGAGTTCGGACTGCATCTCCTCGACTCGCGTGTTCAGGGCGTCGACTTCCTCTGACGACAGTCTTCCTGCGGCCAGGCGCGCCGCTAGCCCTTCGAGCACTGCGCGGATGCGGTAGAGTTCTTCGATCTCCTCTACCGGCAGCTTGGACACAACAAAGCCCTTGTGCGGCGCAGCAGTGATCAGTCCATCGGACTCGAGCCGCCACATCGCCTCCCGCACCGGGGTTCGACTGGTGCCATAACGGGCGGCGATCTCGTTGAGGTCAAGCCTCTCGCCCGGCAGGTGGCGACCGGAGACGATTTCGTCGTACAACTGCGTGTAGACGATATCCTGTTTGGTCTTGTACTGCACGGATGGTGTGTTTGTGGCCATTTTCGCCTCCAACCCGACAACGGCGCCGTTGCCGGCCAGGACTAGCTCTCCGCTTCGATGACAACCTTCATTGCCCCTTCGCGGCGATTGACAAAGGTGTCCAGGGCCTTGGCAAAGTCCGTCAGTGGAAAGACGTGGCTCAGAAGGGGCTTGAGTGTAAGCTGGCCGGCCTCAACATAGCTCAGCACCTGGCGGTAAGAGTTGGGATCGGCTTTGACTCCATAGAGCGTCAGTTGCTTGAGAACGACAGATTGCAGGGGAATGGTCCGCTCCGGGGGAGTGTAGAAACCGATCAGCACGACCTTGCCGCCCAGCCGCGTCATCTTGATGGCATTGGTGGGACCATCGTCTGCGGCTGCTGTCTCAACGCTGATGTCCACGCCTCGTCCGCCAGTAAGGTCCAGGACCTCTTCTACAGCTTGGCCAGCGAGCACGTCTACCACTGCGTCAGCGCCAAGCTGTTTGGCCATATTGAGGCGGGCTCCTGCGCGCCCGACGCAGATCACACGGGTGGCTCCCATGGCCTTGAGCAGTTGAATGGCGCACAGGCCGATGGCCCCGGGCCCAATGACCAACCCGGTCGCTGCCGGCTCGACGCCGGCCAGACGCAGACCGTGCAGCGCCACTCCAGCGCTCCCGACCATCGTGCCTTCAGCGTAGGCGATGCTATCTGGCAGGCGATGGAGCGCCCTGGCGCCAACGACGATATAGTCAGCGTAACTGCCCTGCGACTTGAATCCGTAGTGGCGGTGGCCGGTTTCGGGTCGGCCATAGTTGTCGCACAGGTTGTAGTTGCCGGAAAGGCACTGTTGACAGGTGCCGCACCCTTTGTGCGGCTCACCAACTACGCGATCTCCCGGTTTCCAGCCAGTCACTCCTTCACCCAGTTCGACGACTTGACCGGCCCACTCGTGGCCAGCGATGAACGGGTAGCCGGGTGGCCAGCCAGCGATCTTGCCATCGATCACCTTGGGGTCGCTGCCGCAGATGGCTGTGGCACGGACGAAGCATAGAACTTCGCCTGGACCGGGGCGCGGCACGGGAACTTGACGTATCTCGTAGCGGTGGGGCGCCAGGAGCACCAGTGCCCGCATCGTCTTGCCTGGTTCCGGGGGTGGGTCGCTCATGATGGTGTCCCAGCTCCTCTCTGTTGTGGGGTGGCGGGCCTCACGCGCGACACGGTGCCGTTGAGCATGGGGCGGAGCGACAGAAGAGAAGGGGTGGCTGCCTGGCTGAGGCCGAGTCCGACAGACGGCATGGGAACGATGGGGGGCGGTGGGCGCCCGCGGCTTGAACGAACCGTCTCAGGTTGTTCGCGGGAGCAATGGTCGGGCATTGACCTGTCTACGAAAGTATGCTACAATGCAGCCAGGCAGACAACTTGCATATTGCATATTGTATACAATATGCAAACCGAGCATAACACAAGCACCAGAAAAAGTCAAACTCGCAGACGATGACCCTGCTCCACGCGGAGCAGGCAGTGCGGAGGAACACGGGTGGGCGACCTTGTTGCCAAAGCCACGAAAGTCCTGGATCTGTTCCGGTTGGATGGGCGTGTTGCCCTGATTGTTGGCGGCAGCGGTGGCCTGGGCGAAGCAATGGGCCTGGCCTTTGCCGGCGCCGGGGCCAGCGTCGCCATCTTGGGGCGAAGGCTTGACAAATGCGAGGCAGTGGCGCGCGAGGTCGAGTCGCTCGGAACGCAGGCGCTGGCCATCAGCGCCGATGCCACCAGGTTCGTTGAGCTGCAGCAGGCGGTGCAGCGAGTGGTCGACCGGTGGGGCCGGCTGGACATCCTCGTCCACAGTGCCGGCACGGTTCACATCGAGCCGACCGTGGGATACCCCGAAGAAAAGTATGACCGGGTGATGGACATCAACTGCAAGTCGGTCTTTCTCGCCTGCAAGGCCGTGGCGCCGGTCATGCTTCAGCAGAAGTACGGCCGGATCATTGCTGTCTCCTCAGTTCGCGGCTTTCAGGGACGCGCTGGAGACCCATCCTACCCCGCCAGCAAAGCCGGTGTCAACCTGATGGTCAAGTCCTTTGCGCTGGAATGGGCGAAAGAGGGTATCACGGTCAATGCCATTGCCCCGACCTTTGTGCGCACTGAGCTGAACACCTGGCAGCTCGACGATCCCACGTTCAGCGCCTGGGTGCTCAGCCGCATTCCCATGGGCCGCACAGGTCAGCCGGAGGATCTGATGGGTGCGGCGCTCTTCCTGGCTTCAGACGCGTCGAGCTTTGTGACTGGCCACGTCCTGATGGTCGACGGTGGCTGGACTTCGGCCTAGCGCGCGGTAGGCTGGTCCTTATCTCTGGTGTGAGGAGTCGTGATGAAGGTCATTGATATTGCCACGAATCGCACCTGGTCTCCCGGAGGGCACTCTGACTGTCTGTGTCAGGACGTGGTCTCCGCAGCGGTCGGCGCAACACTCGTGGAAATCCACACAACCACGCTCGGGCCCGGGGGCAGGGCCGAGCTGCACAGCCACAGCGAGTCGGAGGAGGTATTTATCATCCTCTCGGGCGAGCTGGTGTTCTTCGACGAAACCGGGGCTGAGTACACTGCGCGGGCAGGGCAGGCGGTGTTTGTGCCGATCAATGGCCGGCATGGCACGGTCAATCGCTCCGACAAGGACGTCAAGCTAATCGCGATTCAGGTCCCACCCAACCGCTGACCGCGATGGTGCGGTGGAGCGGGAGCGCCGAGCGGGCCCAACGGGTACAGACAGCGGAATCAGCGCTGACACCAACATAAGACAGGGAGGTATGGAATGAGTCCGAAAGCAGAGAAGGTTTGTCGCGTGCCGTACTTTGAAGATACCACCACCGGCCGTCTGAAGAAACAGATCTGGGAGGCGAGTGAGAAACAGATCGACAAGATCCTCGCCGAGTACGATATCCCGTCGCCGTCCGAGTGGGGCAAGCCGGGCACCTACATTCAGACTACGGTTCGCCACCAGGTTGAGGCCAACCGCAAGAAGAACGATATCGTGATCATTCCGGTAGGCTGCACCGAGCTGCACGGCCAGCATACGGTCAGCTCGATGGACACGCTCTTTGTCAGCATGATCGCTGAGGGCGTGCGCCGCTACACCGCCAAACGGGGCGCCCCGGTGAGCCTGGCACTGCCGCCGCTGATGTACGGCTGCCATCCCTACCACCATTTGGGCATGCCCGGCACGGTCATCATTCGCGAAGAAGTGGCGAAAGAGTTCCTGATTGACGTCATGCTGGGCCTGTGGAACGACGGCTTCCGCAAGCAGATCATTCTGAACAACCACGGTCAGCTCTGGGTGCTCGAGGCAGCGCTACAGCAGTTCTGCAAGCGCTACGAGCTGCCGGGCATCTACCGCGTGATGGACTGGCACCGCGCGGTGCGCGAGTTCTTTATGCCGGCCTGCGAGGGCGGCGAGTTCGACTCGGCCTTTATCCATGCCGACGAGCACGAGACCTCCCTGGGGCTCTTGCTGTTCCCCGAGATGGTTGATATGAAGTACGCCGTCGATACAGAACCCAAGAACTTTTTGCCGACGGGGCACTTTGGCAACTCGGTGGAATCCTGTGCCAGGCCGAGCCGCTGGTCGGAGGGCGAAGGGCACGCGGCCATCGAAATCGCCGGCACTCCGGAGGGTGTAGTCGGCAAGGCGACCGCAGGGGATCCTCGCAAGGGGAAGCGGGCCATGGCGGCAATTCTGCGCTATGTGACCATGCTGTGCGACGAGATCTTGGAGGCTTTCCCGGTCGGCAAAGTGCCGCCGACCCAGTTGGTCAGCTTGCGCGACCCGAAGGAGCTCGAGCCCTATCTGCGCGAGCCGCTCAGCAAGGGCTGGAAGTCGGTCTACGGTCTGCCGACCATTTTCGAGTAACTCTGGTCAATCTGGAGCCCGCCGGTGAAGATCTCACTCACAGCATCTCCGATTCAGGCGCGTTTTGCGCCAATCTTGCTCCGCTGCCCTCCGGAAGAAGCGTTGGCGCTGGCGGCAGAGCTGGGCTACGACGGAGTCGAGCTGCACCTCCGCCGACCTACGGACATCGACCGGGTTGTGGTCAAGCGCCGGGCGTCTGAGCTGGGTCTGGGCATTCCCATGATCGGGACGGGCATGGCGGTTGAGGAAGGGCTGACCTTCGCCGATCCGGATCCGGAGGTGCGCCGGCGGGCCGTGGTTCGTATCCGCGATCAAATGGACCTCGGGCTTTACCTGGGCGCGATGGCCGTCATCGGTGGGATCAAGGGCAGGCTGGGTGCCGATCCGGAAGGGCGCGTCGCCCGACTGGCCCTGGTTCGGGCCTGTTGCGAGGAGTGCGTCCGTGCGGCAGAAGCAGCGAATGCCGTGCTGCTGATTGAAGCGATCAACCGCTATGAGACCGATTTCCTGAACACCGTGGCCGAAACGGCGGCCTTGGTGCGAGAAATCGGGTCACCACACCTAAAGCTACTGGTGGATACCTTCCACATGAACATCGAGGAAGCAGACATTGCCGCCAGTCTGCGCCAGGCGGGGGCGCTCATCGGCCACGTGCACCTGGTGGACACCAATCGTGAGGCTCCTGGCCATGGCCATCTCGATATCCCGGCAGTGCTTTCGGCGCTGCGCGACGTGCACTACCACGGCTATCTCTCGCTGGAGTGCCTGCCCCTGCCCGATCCTCGGCGCGCTGCGGAGGACGGCATCCGCACGCTGCGCCCCCTGGTGCAAGCGCTGGCTTTGTAGCTCTACTGAAGCAGGCCGGACCTCGCCGAGGCCCGGCCTGCTTGTGGGTCTTTGACCGGTCCAGTCTGGTGCGCTAGAATCAAGCACTGAACCCCCTGCGAGATGTGCTCGGCCAAAGGAGGTCGGTGCAGTGGACCGTCGCCAATGCAATGCCTCCCGCTATTTGCCCGGCTCCTCACGGGGCCACTATGAGAGCTACTTTGTTCGGGCCAACCATCCATCGAGGCCGCTGGCGTTTTGGATTCGCTACACCATCTTTAGCCCGCGCGGTTTCGCGGAGAAGGCCGTTGGAGAGCTGTGGGCTATCTACTTTGACGGCGAATCGGGGCAGATTTCAGCCAGCAAGCAACAGGTACCGCTCAGTGCCTGCTCATTTTTGGATGCGGGCCTGGACGTGCGTGTAGGCTTGTCGACGCTGGTGGACGGCAGACTGGAGGGCAGCGCCCTCTCTCCGGCGCATTACCTGAGCTGGAGCCTGACCTACGAAGGCGAGCAGCCGCTGCTGCTTTTGCTCCCCGAGCCGGCTTACCAGGCCGGTTTTCCCAAGGCCAAGGCCCTGGTGGGCATCCCGCTGGCGGTCTTCAGCGGGTCTTTGACCGTGGACGGCCGGCCAGAGCAGATCGATGGGTGGGTGGGCAGCCAGAATCACAACTGGGGCAGCCAGCACACCGATGACTATGCCTGGGGTCAGGTGGCCGGGTTCGACGATGCCCCTGACGCATTCCTGGAGTGCTCAACAGCGCGTGTCCGAGTGGGACCGGTGTGGACACCGCGCCTGACCCTGGTGGTTCTGCGCATGGAGGGCCGCGAGTATCAGCTCAACGGCTACCTGCAGGCCATTCTCGCTCAAGGCCGCTTTGGCATCGAACAGGGAGTATGCCGCTGGAGACTCGAGTCGCGCACACCTACCGTGGGCATCTCTGCCGAGATCACGGCACCCGCCGCCCATTTCGTTGGCCTGCGCTACGACAATCCGCCCGGAGGCTTCAAGACGTGCCTCAACACCAAGCTTGCCCGCTGCGAGGTTGCTGTCGAGCGGCCGGACCTGCCACCGCTCAAGCTGACTGCTGCCAACCGGGCAGCTTTCGAGATCCTGACCGACAGAACCGACCACGGCATAGCCGTGGTTGCCTAGGCCTGCTGCGTCTGAGTGCGGGCAAGAAAGGGTTCATTATGACTGCGGGAGAGTACGATGAAGGTGATTGACCTGCGAAGCGATACGGTGACCCTGCCGACCCCGGCCATGCGCGAGGCGATGTACCATGCCGAGCTGGGCGACGATGTATCGGGTGAAGACCCGACGATCAACCGTCTGGAGGCGGTGGCGGCGGAACGATTGGGCAAAGAGGCGGCGCTGTTTGTGGCCAGCGGGACGATGGGCAACCTGGTCTCGGTGCTCACCCATTGCGGGCGCGGCGATGGGATCATTCTGGGCGACCAGTCGCACATTCTGCTCAACGAGGCGGCGGGTTCGGCCGCCCTTGGCGGCGTCTACCTGCGAGTCGTGCCGAATCAGGCGGATGGCAAGATCGAACTGGCTCAGATTGAGCGCGCCATCCCCGAACCCGATATCCACCACGCCAACATCCGGGTGGTGTGCCTCGAGAACACGCACAACTACTGCGGTGGCGCGCCGCTGGAGCGTGAGTATATGGTCAGGGCGGGCGAGCTGGCCCATCGCCGCGGGATGGTGCTACACTTGGACGGCGCGCGCATCTTTAACGCCGCCACGGCTCTGCGAGTGGACGTAGCTGACCTGGTGGCGCCAGCCGACTCGGTGATGTTTTGCCTCTCCAAGGGCCTGAGCTGCCCGGTGGGGTCGATGCTGTGCGGCAGCGCCGAGTTCATTCTCCGGGCCAGGCGCACGCGCAAGATGGTAGGCGGAGGAATGCGCCAGGCGGGCGTTCTGGCGGCGGCGGGTCTGATCGCGCTGGAGCAGATGATCGACCGGCTGGCAGAGGATCACGAAAATGCGCATCTGCTGGCCAATGGGATCGCCGAGATTCCTGGTCTGTCGCTGGACCCCAGGACCGTGCGCACCAACATCGTTTTCTTTGACTATGTGGCGCAAGGCAAACCGGTGCAACAGTTCATCCAGGAGCTGGACGCGGCGGGAGTGCGGATGTGGTCGCTGGGTCCGAACCGCGTGCGTGCCGTGACCCACTATGGGATAGACAGGACGGACATCAAAGCCGCGCTGGCGGTGATGAGACGGGTTCTGAAGGACGCGGCTTAGATTCGGGGCGCAATGGCTTGCTCGGGCAGGTGAAGATGACGCGATACGTGATTGGCGTGGACCTTGGAGGTACGCAGATCCGGGCGGCGCTCTGCGATGACGCGGGAGCAGTCCTCAAACGGGTGAGCACGCTGACCCGCGCCTGGGAAGGGCCGGAGCCGGTTGCTGCGCGCATCGAGGATTGCATCCGACAGGTAGCCGAGGGTGCGGACCGCACCGACCTGCTCGGCATCGGCCTGGGCGCACCGGGGACAGTCAACCCCTGGACAGGAGTGGTATCCTATGTCACCAACATACCAGGGCTGGTGAACTGGCCGGCGAGAGAGTTTCTCTCGCACCTGCTGGACACGCCGGCCTATGTTGGCAACGATGCCAAGGTAGCGGCACTGGGCGAACACCGCTTTGGCGCTGGCCGTGGTACCGAGTCGATGGTCTACCTGACCGTGAGTACCGGCATCGGCGGGGGAGTGATCGAGCGGGGCAGACTGGTGCTGGGTGCTCGAGGCTGGGCGACCGAACTGGGGCATATCGTGGTCGAACCAGAGGGGCCACGCTGCGGGTGCGGTGGTTATGGCTGCCTCGAAGCACTGGCCTCCGGACCGGCCATTGCTCGACAAGCGCGCGAGCGCATCCAGGCGGGTGCGCAGTCTACCCTGGTGGACCTCACCGCTGGCCGCCTGGAGCGGTTGAGCGCAAAGGACGTGGTAACCGCGGCGCGTTCGCAGGACGAGGTGGCTTGCCAGGTGATGGAGCGAGCTGCCTACTACCTGGGAATCGGCCTGGTCAGCATCATCACGACCTTTGATCCGGAGAAGGTCGTCATTGGTGGCGGGGTGAGCAATGCGGGCGAACTCTTGCTGGGCCCCGCCCGAGCGGTTCTGGAGAGGCGGGCAATGACGCCGGAATGGCGTGCCATGCCCCTCGAACTGGCCGCCCTTGGAGAGGACGTTGGGGTACTCGGCGCGGCAGCTCTTGCGTTCGGTGAGACCGAGAGTCGGACTGCCAGGGCGTAACGGAGGAGACCGCTATGCGCAGATGGAACGGCTGGGGCGACGAGACGTACACCTATCCGCTCAGGCCCGAGGCAGCTTCATACCTCGCTCAGGTTGTGGGCGCGGGAACAACGCCGACGGACGTCTCGCTGACCGACGTGGTGGCCCTGGTGCCGCCCTCTCGACTCAGGCCAGACCCCCTCTACACCATAGAGCCGGTGGACCGCATCCTCCACGCGCGCGGTCAAAGCCTTCCGGACTGGATTGCCCTGCGTACTGGGGCCATTCCCGCCTTCCCTGATGCAGTGGCCTACCCCACTGAGGAATCCCAAATTCGCGGTCTGATACGTTTGGCTGCCAGTAAGGGCATACGTCTGATCCCCTATGGGGCCGGCAGCAGTGTGGTCGGGCACGTCAACGCGCTCCCGAGTGACGGTCCTGTGCTGACGGTCGATATGTCCCGCCTGAACCGGTTGCTGTCGCTGGATGAGGTCAGTCAATTGGCTACATTCCAGGCGGGCGTCTACGGCCCCGAGATCGAGTCGCAGCTCCGGGCGAAAGGACTGACCCTCGGGCACTATCCGCAGTCTTTTGAGCTGTCCTCGCTCGGCGGCTGGGTAGTCACTCGCTCCAACGGACAGCAGTCCCTGGGATACGGACGCATTGAAGCAATGTTCGCCGGTGGAAGGCTGGAAGCTCCTGCCGGCACGCTGGACCTGCCTTCTTTTCCCGCATCAGCGGCCGGGCCTGACCTGCGCGAACTGGTGCTGGGCTCTGAGGGCCGGCTGGGCATCCTGACCCAGGCAACGGTGAGAGTACGCGCAGTGCCGGAGGCCGAAGAGTTCCGGGGCATCTTCTTCCCCGATTTTGAGCGCGGCCAGGCTGCGGTTCGTGAGATGATGCAGGCACGGCTGCCGTTGTCGATGCTGCGTCTCAGCACGGCAATGGAGACGGAGACCACCCTGGCCCTGGCCGGCCATGTCAGGCTCATTCACTACCTCAAAGAGTTCCTGAGGTGGCGCGGTATCGCTGAAGAGCGGTCGTTGCTCATCTTGGGAGCCACGGGCAGCCGCGCCAGCGTGCAGTTCGGCCGTAATCAGGCTCTGGCCATCGCCAGACAACACGGGGGAGTGGACACAGGTACCGTCTTTGGCAAGGAATGGCGCAAGAATCGCTTTCGCAGCCCGTATCTGCGCAACACGCTGTGGGAAGCAGGGTACGCGCTCGACACCCTGGAAACCGCCGTCTGCTGGCGCGATATCTCGGTCACCATCGCCGCCATCGAGTCGGCACTGCGGCCGGGGTTGGAGGACGTCGGTGAGAAGGTGCTGTGCTTTACCCACCTATCGCACACCTACCCGTGGGGCTCCAACATCTACACTACTTATCTCTACCGCATCCCCGCAGACGGCGGGGCCGTAGAGAGCCTCCGCCGCTGGCAGGTGCTCAAGCAGGCGGCGAGCCGTGCCATCGTCCAGGCCGGCGGCACGATCACTCACCAGCATGGCATCGGAATCGACCATCGGCCCTACCTGTCGGCCGAGAAAGGCCCACTCGGTATGAGCTCGCTCGCGAAGCAGATGCGCGTGTTTGATCCTCAGGGCCTGATGAACCCTGGCAAGCTGCTCGAGGCGACCGGCGGCGAGGCAACGGGGAACGACAATGTGGCCAACTAGCGGGCGAGAGACAATCTGGTCACAGCTCCATAGACCCTGGGACGTGATTGTCATCGGTGGCGGGGTGACCGGCGCGGGGATTCTTCGTTTGCTGGCACCCCTGGGAGTCCAAGTGCTGCTGGTGGAGCGAGCCGACTTTTCCTACGGTACCTCGAGCCGTTCGACCAAGCTGGTCCACGGCGGCCTGCGCTACCTGGCTCAGAAGCAGTATTCCGTGACGCGCGAGTCGGTGCGTGAGAGAGAGCGCCTGATGCGCGAGGCGCCGGGTCTCATCGATCCACTGGGCTGCCTCTTCCCTGTGTTTCGCGGCGCGTCGCCGAAGAAACAGACCGCCGGTCTCGCTCTGGCCATCTATGACCTGTTTGGTCACAAGTGGGCCCATTGCTACTACAAAGGCGATGACTTGGAGCTGCTTGCCCCGCACATCAGCCTGGATGGACTGCAAGGCGGTTTTCGCTACTTTGACGCGGTGACCGACGACTCGCGTCTGGTGCTGCGCCTCCTGGCGGAGGGAGTACAAGCCGGAGGAGTGGCGCTGAACTATGTGGCAGCGGAGTCACTGCTGCAGGACGCCCAGGGGAGGGTGAGAGGAGTAGCCCTGCGCGACCAAGTCTCCGGCCGTACGCTGGAGCTGCAAGCACGAGTGGTGATCAACGCCACCGGCGCGTGGGCGGACCACCTTCGCCAACAGGTTGGCGGCTCGCCGCGGGTACGCCCTTCGCGGGGCAGCCACTTTATGTTTCCCTTCTGGCGTGCGCCTGCGGCTCAGGCAGTGACTCTGTTCCATCCTCGCGACGGGAGACCGGTGTTCGTCATTCCCTGGGAGGGAGCGACGCTGGCCGGGACCACCGACATTGATCATCGCCAGCCCCTGGACGAAGAACCGCGCGCAGAATGGTCGGAGGTTGAGTATGTGCTCGAGGCGCTCACCCTGCGCTTCCCTGCCTGGCGGTTGTCGGAAGAGGACATTGTGGCCAGCTTTGCCGGGGTTCGACCCATTGTGGCCTCCGGCACAGGCGTGGATCCGCACAAGGAATCGCGACGGCATGCGGTTCTGGAGGAGAACGGGCTGGTGACCATCACCGGTGGTAAGCTGACTACCTTCCGGCGGATGGCGCTGGACACGCTGCGCCAGGCACGGGTGGTGTGGCCCGAACTCCCCTTGCCGGGCGAGAAGGACCGTGTCCTGGCTCCAGTGGCCGAGACTCTGCCGATAACGCCGGGATTGGACGAATGGGCGCGGCGCAGGTTACTGGGCCATTATGCTGCCGAGGCCGCCGCGGTCGCCGATAGCGCACAGCCTGGCGAACTGGACCTCATTCCCGGAACTGATTCGCGCTGGGTAGAGCTGCGCTGGGCGGCGCGCCAGGAGGCTGTCGTTCACCTCGAAGACCTGCTGCTCCGGCGCGTTCGCCTCGGCCTGGTGCTGCCCGAGGGCGGGCTGCCCATCCTGGGGCGGGTCCGGTCCATCGTCCAGCCAGAGCTGGGCTGGGACGATGCACGATGGGACGCGGAGGTAGCACGTTACACCCGCGTGTGGAGAGACCACTACAGTGTTCCGACTGCGACCGGTTAGGCGTACTATCGCAGCCAGCGGATCCCGGATAGCTACCTCTACCTCCAGGCGTGTGGGTCTGGCCAGTGGCGTTTGGTCTGACCGTTTCCTGCCTCTTTCAGGTCGACGGCCCTGGTGACGAGCACGCTTGCCGCTGCTCCCTGCCGCTGGAGCCGCCCCTCCGCCCAGAGCAGGAGCGAGTTGCGCACTGCCTCTCGATAACGCGCGTAGACATTGGGCCGGACAATCAGGTTCACCAGCCCGTCTTCGTCCTCGAGCGTAATAAAGACATGCCCCTTGGCGGTAGGCGGCTTTTGTCGGACCACGACCATTCCCGCGACGCGCACGTTGTCGCCATCCTTCTTCTGCTCCAGGTCGGCGCTGCTCAACACTCCCTGCTCCTTCAGCCGCGCCCGGTACAGGCGAACAATGTGGTCGCCCGGCGCCAGCCCCAGCAGCTCATAGTCCCAGCCTATGCTCTCACCTTCGGTGAGCTGTGGCAGCTCCGCCCCGATGATCGGGATGTCGATCTCCAACTCTTCCTCGCGATAGTCCAGCCCGCCCAGTTGCCAGAGGAGGGAGCGCCGTTCCACACCCAGGCTGTCCAGCGTGCCGGAGCGGATCAGGTTCTCGATCATCGGGCGCGGCAGGCGCACCCTGCGGCACAGGTCGGCGAGGTCCGCAAAGGGCTGTCCGTTCCGCCGTTCCAAGAGCCGCTGGCGCGAGGCCTCGCCCAGGCCATGAACGTAGCGCAGGCCCAGGCGCAGGGCGCGTTCTTGCTCATTGCAGCTTTCGAGGGTACATTCGTCGTTGCTGCGGTTGATGTCAGCGCGCAGGATGGTCACGCCGTGATGCCTGGCGTCTCCAATGAGTACCTCTGGTGAGTAAAAGCCCATTGGCTGGTGATTGAGCAGGGCGCAGAAGAACTCGGGGGCGTAGTAGGCTTTGAGGAACAGAGTCTGGTACGCTACCAGGGCGAAGGACGCGGCGTGCGACTTGCAGAAGCCAAAGCCGGCAAAGCCCTCCAGTTGTCGAAAGACATCCTTGGCCGCCTCCTGACTCAACCCGTTGGCCATCGCCCCGCGCACAAAGCGGTCGCGCAGGCGATTCATGGCTTCCTTGGAGCGGCTGCGGCTCATGGCGCGCCTGAGCTGGTCGGCATCTCCAGGGGCAAAGCCGGCCACGGCCATAGCGACCCGGATGACCTGTTCCTGAAAGATGATGACCCCCAGCGTCTCCGCCAGGGCTGGTTCGAGCCTGGGATCGGCATAGGTGACCGGCTCCAGGCCGTCACGCCGCCTGAGGTAAGGATGGACCATATGACCCTGTATCGGCCCGGGTCGCACCAGGGCCACTTCGATCACAATGTCCTCGAATCGCCGTGGCTTGAGGCGGGGCAGCATCTGTGACTGGGCGCGGCTTTCCACCTGGAAGCAGCCCACAGTGTCGGCCCGTTGTAGCATGTCGTAGATGGCCGGATCGTCGAGCGATAGATGGTCGAGGTCAAGTTGTTGGTTGCGTCCGGTCTGCACCAGTTGTACCATCTCTTCGACTGCGGCCAGGGTGCCCAGAGAGAGCAGGTCGATTTTGATTAGCCCGGCGTCCTCTACACTGTCTTTATCCCACTGTACGACCACACGGCCCGGCATTGTGGCGCGCTCCACTGGTACCACCTCCACCAGTGGCGCGGCGGTGATGAGCATACCGCCCACGTGGATGGAGAGGTGGCGCGGTGTGCCGTCGATTTCACTGAGCAGCTCGGACAGGAGCTTCCAGGGGTACGCCGGGTCGAGTGTGGCTGCTACCGGCGCGAGGGGATCAGCCTCTGCCACCTCTGGCGAAGAAGGCGCTGCAGCGTTGGAGCCCACCTCTGTCGCTGCTTTGGTCGCGGAACGCGAATCCAGCGCCTTGGCCACACGGTCGATGACGTCTGCCGGGAAAGCCAGCACCTTGGCCACCTCACGCACCGCCGATCGCGCGCGGTAGGTGACCACGTTGCAGACCATGGCCGTACGCTCTTTTCCATAGCGCTCGTAGACGTACTGGATGACCTCTTCGCGCCGGTCAGCGGCAAAATCGACGTCAATGTCGGGCATGGTGTGGGCATCCTCGGTGAGAAAGCGCTCAAAGAGGAGGTTGTGACGCAGCGGATCGACCGGGGTGATGTCCAGCACATAGGCCGCGATGGAGTTGGCGGCCGAGCCGCGGCCCTGGCAACGGATGCCTTTGGAGCGAGCAAAACGCACAATGTCCCAAACTACGAGAAAGTAGCCAGCAAGGTTGGTACGCTCGATCACCCGCAGCTCGTGATCAAGCTGATCCCTGGCGCGCCGGGTAACAGGGCGGAACTTGTGCTGTAATCCGTCGTTGCATAGGGTTTGCAGGTAGGTGAAGGGGGTGTGCCCTGGCGGTACGGGGAAGAGCGGCAGTCTCTGAGCTGTAAAGTCGAGGCCAGCCTGGCAGCGTCCGGCAATCAGGCCGGCATTGCGCAGGGCGATGGGGTAGTCGGCAAACAGGGCCGCCATATCGCTCGCGGGTTTGAGCATGTACTCGGTATTGGCGTGGAGCAGTCCGTTGGCGAGAGCGTCGGGCAGTGTGGTGTGCTGCCTGATACAGGTGAGTACGTCGTGCTTACGATGACCGGCTCGTTCGGCATAGTGAACGTTGTTGGTGGCCACCAGCGGCAGCCCCAGGCGATGGGCTACGTCAACCAGCGCGGCCACACGCAAATCATCGCCTGGCTCCAGGTGGCGCTGCAGCTCGATCCAGAAACGCCCGTCAAAGATCTGGCGGAGGTGGTCGGCCATTGCCAGAGCCTGGCTGAAATCGCCGCGTTGCAGAGCGGCCGGCACAGCACCTTTGGGACATCCGGACAGGCAGATCAGGCCGGCGGCGTGCTCGGCAAGGGTGGCCAGGGTCAGGCGGGGAGCTCCCTTCTGTCCGGCCAGTTGACCGGCGCTGAGCAAGCGACACAGATTGGCGTAGCCGCGCTGGGTTTCTACCAGGAGGAGGAGGTGGCTGTCATCGTCAAGCGTCACCTCCGCGCCAAAGAGAGGCCGTATCCCGGCGTCGCGCGCTGCGGTCCAGAAACGGACCGCTCCGTACAGACCGTTGTGGTCTGTGAGTGCCAGCGAGCGGTAACCGAGCGCCGCGGCACGCTCGACCAGAGCCTCGGGGGAGGAGGCTCCATCGAGCAGGGAATAGTAGCTATGGCAATGCAGTTCGGCATAGTCGGTGAAGGTCATCCTGTTTTTCCTGAAAACCAGCGATTGGCGCGGGTCAGCCGAGCCCGACTGCTGCGTCAGTCGTAGATTCGACTCAAGAACCAGTCTCCTTGCGGCAGGTCGTGGTAGAGGAGGCACAAGAGGCCTGTGTCGGTCAGGACCTCCCAGTATTCCCGGTTGATACATACGTTCGGATCCCACCAGCCCAGGTCAACCCGCCAGTGGTGGTTAATCTCGATGATTTCGAGCATCTCTCCACGCCAGCCAAATGCAGTAGGGCGGCCCTGCTCGGCTTGAATGTGCAGGGGCTCGCCGGGGAGGAATAGCCTGGTCATGCGCTTTCCCACTCCAGCCAGTTGGTGCGCCACTCCGGAAGCGGGGCAGAGGGACGGCCCAGTACCGCTTGCCTCAGGCGGTTAGCGCCAAAACGAGTGAGCAGGTAGCGTTGTATCTCTGAGATCTGGCGCTGCTTTTCTCGGAGCGAAGGAAAGAGGGTTAGCTGGGCCGCCTGGCAATCCTGGATTTTCTCCAGCGTCACTTGCAGCCCCATTACCACCTGGGTCCAGGAAATCGAGTCCAACATCTGTCCCAGCACCAGCAGAACACGCTTTTCATCCGCTGTGGGCTGGAGCAGAGTGCGTTCTTGTTCCTGGCTGCTGCCATCGGCCAACTGCACGGTCAGCCGGATCTGGCCAAAGGTGCGCAGGCTGTCGCGCAGGTCGTTCAGCAAAGGGGCAACCAGGCGGCGCAGGGCCTCCAGGAGCAGGTCACGCTCACCATTGGGGGCATCACAGTCACCGCAAGCAGTGAGGCTCTGCTCCTGAGAGCGGGGGATCACCGGCCGCCTGTCTTCGCCTTTGGCGCATTGCAGGGCCAGCGTGCCAGCCGGACCAAACTGCTGCAATACGGCGGCTGGCGACAGGGCAGCGTATTGCCCCAGCGTGTGCAGGCCCAGGAAGCCAAGCCGCAGCAAGGTATCCTCATTCAGCGGCAGGAGCGTAACGGGCAGAGGGCGCAGAAAGGTGGCCTCACGTGTGGTAGACACGGGCAACAGATGACCGGCCTGGGTACGCTGTGCCGCCGCCTGAGCGGTGAACTTGGTGCTGTTCCAGCCCAGCGCCGGCTGCAGCGGCTGTCCGAGCTCCTGGCGGATGACCTGACCAATCTGGCTGCAGAATCCTACGGCGTCCTTTTCGTCTCGCGTCATGCCGGATAAATCGACATAAGCAGAACCACAACCGTGCGGCTCCACTCCCGGGCTGTTGCGCTCGAGTAGTCGCCACAGGGTTTCCAGTTCAGCGTGACAGTGAGCGAGGTTGACCTTTTGCAGGCGCGCGGTTGGGCAGCGTACTTCGGCCGCGCGGGCGGGGACGCCGGGGAGCACGCCGAGGGCAGCCGCATCGGGAGAGGCATCAAAAACGTGTCCGTCGGGGCCGATCAGGATCAAAGGGCGACGGGCCAGGGTAGAGTCGTCGCGCAAGGCCAGCGCTGCGGCAAAGTGGGGGATGAAGCAATAGAGAATCGACATACGAGCTCATCTCCTGTCATCACCGGGCGTTGTCCCGTGGAAAGAGAGTTGGATGGTCGCCTGACGGTTTGCTGCCGCGAGGCGGTTCTTGAGGATCTCGACCCGCGCCTGGCAACCCTGGATGTTGCGGTAGTGGCGCAGCCAGTGTTCGCAGGCCACGTACAGCCGGACCGAGGCATAGTGCGCCAGGGCCCTGTGGCTTGAAGTCAGGGAACCTACGGGAGCATGCAGGAAAACCAGGGCTGTGCCGGCCTTGTGCAACGGAGCCATCCAACGGTCGATGGAGGCTGCCAGAGAGGGCGCTGCGTTGTCCCACAGGTCGTCTGGTGCGTCAACCACCAAAGCAGCAAAGGCGCCGTTGGTAATAGCAGCCTCGGTCATGGTCAACGCTTCCTGGGAATCATGTGGACTGAGCACTGCCAGACGTTGTAGGTCAATTCCACAGCGGTGGGCATAATCCGGATCCAGAACGCGATGGAAGTCGACATAACCCACTATTCCTTCCGGAGCTTGAGCAGAAGCCAGGAATTGCAGGGCCAGAGTGGTTTTGCCCGATGTGGCTGGCCCTACAATCTCACTCAGGCGCCCTCTGGCCAGGCCGCCAATGCCCAGTGCCTCATCCAGAGAGGGAAAACCGGTCGCGATGTGGGGTATGGCCTCCTCTCCTCCCGGGAACAAGGGCTTGCCTTGCGTAAGAGCCTGCAGACCATAGCGCTGCTGGATGTTCTGGACTGCCACTTGCAACTGTTTGCGTCTGACCAGGGTTTCCATATCTGACACCTGCGGCTGAAGAATACGGTTAGCCCATTATACAGAACGTTTGTTCTATTGTCAAGATTGAGCAGGCCAGCAGCCCGAATTGGAGAGTGTGGAATAACTGCCCAGGGAGCGCGAACGACAGGTTCGTAGTTGCGCTTCAGCGCTCCCCTTCCGGACGGTCTCACCGCGTCAGTGGGTGGGGACAGGCTGAAGCCTGTACTACGAACCTATCGAGGTCCGTAGTTGCCCCGAGTCTTGGCACTACCAGGCACAGGAGCCAGAGT